>CAZTST010000054.1:14329-16612 GCA_964616585.1 uncultured Draconibacterium sp. | reverse complement strand
TTAATTTAAAAATCATGCCTTTTCCCAAGTATTAGTCAGAGTATTAAATCGTTTGATAACTCTACAAGGATTTCCAACGGCAACGGAATATGGTGGTATACTCTTAGTTACTACACTTCCTGCTCCAATTTGGCATCGTTTTCCTATAGTTACACCTGCTACTATTACTGAGTTAGCTCCAATATGTGAGTCTTCTTCAATAATGATTCCTTTAACTTCCAAAGCTTGTGTGCTCGAATTTTCTGTGCCATCTTTATATCCATGATTAAAACCTCCCATAAATACATGTTGTCCGGTGCCGCTTCCGTCTTTCATTGTAACTGGTCCAATAATTACTGTTCCAATACCAACGCGACATCTATTTCCTATAATCACATCGCCTGCACCATTATTAATAGTAGTAAAACTTTCCACAATCGAATCATTCCCCACATCAAATTTATTGTATGGAAAAACATCTATACGCGATTGACGACTTCTTACAAGACTATGTTTGCCTCTTTTATGGAAGAATGGATTTACAAACAAACGAATCCAAAGTCGCGGCCTAGGACGGCGAGGCGGATGTATCATCCACATTACTAGCTTTTTAATTCGAGGATCGGATTTTAATTTTTCTTTTAAGCTCATAGCTTTTTATTTTGGCCAGCCTTTTTCAAAGGCATCGATACAGTTATAAATTTCATTTACATTATTTTCCCAACTATGGCTGAGTCCACAAGCTTTTCTTTGCGTTTGTAATTCTTCATTATTTTCAGATAAAGCTTTTTCAATTTCTTTCACCCATTCTTCATGAGTCGATGCTAAATAAGTGTTATCTTTAAAATATTCCATTGCTTTGGTTGCGGTGGCTGCGGTAGGTTTACCCATTGCCAGATATTCATCTATTTTGCGAGGATAATTTCCAATAGTTGCATCGTTAATCAATTGTGGATTCATACAAACATCGAAGCCTTTAATATAATTTGGCAATATTGAAGAATCGCGACTGCCAAGAAAATATACATTATCAATTTGATGCAATTCAGAGTTTTTAAAGTTATCATCTTCAGGGCCAACTAAAACGATTTGCCAATCTTTCTTATTTTTCGCCATATATATTAATAGCTCAATATCTAATCGCCTGCTAGAGAGAAAGCCTACATAACCAACAATAGGTTTTGGAATGCTTTTCAGGTCTTCGGCAATCACAATATTATTGTCTTTATCGTTAAACAAACTAACATCACATCCTTGGCCAACCATATATGAATGTTTATTAAATTGGGCACCGTATTCAGTATAAAGAGTACTGTTATTAACCACAACATCAGCCTTTTTAATCAATTTGGGCTCTAATCGAAGACCGTGAGTTCGCCAATAAGGATTCTTGGTTAAATAATCACGCATATAGTAAACGTAAGTTCTTGGATTTAAAAGTTCTTTTAAATATTGACCCAAAAACATAGAACTGTCGTTGAAAATTATAAAATCTTTAAATCCGAGTCTATCAATAGCTGATTGAATATCTTTTGCAAAAATCTTATTTCGCTTCTTATCAAAGTAGTCGTAAAGAAAACCATCAGGAATAGCATTTATTGATTCAATTGTATGTTTAGGATAAAGATTCCACATATTCTTCTTAATCTCAACCAAATCAGGTTCTAAACCTTGGCTAATTCTAATTCGCTTTTGTACTTTTTCATCGTTTTTGCCCTTTTTTTTGGTATTCCTATCCAAAGGTGAATTGACATAAAGTACACGATTAAAACGTGCCATTTCCTCTGCAATATTCTTGCAATTACTTCCAATTTCTATGTCCCAGGGCTGAATCCCAACAACAACGATATCTCTGCCAATTATCATCTTTATTTATTTTGATTTTTAATATCTTTTATATTTGTTCCGCTACTGCTATGTTTTGTATGTAAAAATTGTTTGTTAGCGCCTTTTATTTTGAGTAATGACAAAAACATAAGGAAGAATCCTTTTGGAAGCAACCAAATAGCATTCAGTGTTTTAAGAGAATAAAACTTTATAGGAATAGATAGGAAAAAAGTTAAAACTACAATACCAAATAATATTATCCAAGAGTAAGCAATAGGGTGGGGAAGGAAGAAAAGACTAATAAGGAATATAATACCCAAAAAACCTAATAAAAGAATACGAGGAGGAAGAAAGGTATGAAAAGCTTTATTAAAGTAATCAATATTTCCCTTTGTTATTAATTCGATAAAACTCTGTGCAAAAAAGCGTTTAAAATAAACCCATTGTGCGCTTAGCCATCTGCGTCGTTGATGCTGA
>CAZTST010000054.1:0-14319 GCA_964616585.1 uncultured Draconibacterium sp. | reverse complement strand
ACCTCAGCTTTTTGCACTTTTTCATCGTAACAATAAGCATCGTGTACATATTCTATGGTTATACCATCGCGGCACATTTTAAGATCTATCTCCTTATCGAATCCGCCAATAGCATGTACATCTTTCATCATTTTTTTGAAGAAATCGTAGCCAAATGCCATACCTGACCCGATAATGGCTGATGAAACACCTAATACACGTGCTCCTTTTCTAAAAATATGATTATTAATTTCTTCAGAAATAGCATCTAAAATAGCAAAACCGCCATCCATATTTTTAGCAACACGATGTCCTTGAACTGCAATAAAGCCGGCTTGAAACACTTGATTCATTTTACTTAAAAAATCTTCAGCAATCAGATTATCAGCATCTAATATAAGCGCAACTTCATAATCATCGCCAAGCACTTCCATTGCTTTGTTTAAGGCTTTTGATTTGGTGCTTTTATCAAAAGATACTTCAATAACTTTAATTGGAAGCGCACGTAATGCTGCATGGGTTTCGGCTGTGTAAGAATCTGCTATTGCGATAATATCGAATTTATCTTTAGGATAATCTTGTTTGAGAGCATCGTTACAAACCTCAACTATAATTTCATCTTCTTTATAGCCGGGAATCATAACAGCAAACTTTCTTAGATATTGGTCTTTAGAGATTTTTTTCTTGTATGGAAAAATACCGGCAAGTGCGAATATAAAAATATACAAACTGGTTATGGCTAAATAACTGAATAATACCCAGTTGATTATTTCAAAAAATATGCTAATGATATTCATGGGTTATGATTATTTTGTTTCTAATCTTGGACTAAAATGCACTTTCTTGGCTCGACAATTATAGATATGCCAAAATACGCCTTTATTATATGCTCTTATAAATTTCGGGCCTCCTTTAATGGCACTTGTTATTGAGTTTTTAGGAATAGCCACAAACATTTGATACAATAATGCCAGAAAAAAAGTAAAACCGGAAAAATTTCTGCGAAGATAAAGTATCCTGTTTCTTGTCATATAATATGCACGCAGAGCACTTATACGGCCACCGGTTGATACAGATTCTTTGTGGAGAATCAACGAATTATGAACATAAAATATTTTGTATCCTGCATTTCGAATACGGTGAGCCCAGTCTAATTCTTCATAATATAAAAAGAAAACATCAGCCATTAAGCCAACTTCTTTTATAACACTCATTGGAATCATCATTGCAGCTCCATGACCATAAGCTGCCTCGCAATCTTCTTCATATTGGCCTGTATCTTTTTCGCCAAAACCTCTTGCGCCACCACGTTGTGTAATAGGATTAATAGGTTCGTATCCAACGTATTGAATTATTTCAGGAGTATAAAAAAATTTAATTTTAGGGCTAACAATGCCTATTTTAGGGTCGTTTTCCATTTTCTCTACAAGTGGTTCCAAAAAACCTGCGTCTACTTCTGTATCATTATTTAACATTAGGATATATTTTCCTTTTGCTACTTCAAAACCTAAATTATTGCCGCCTGCAAAGCCTAAATTCTTATTGCTTTTGATGTAAATAATGTCAGGATATTTTTCTTTTACAATATCAGGATTTCCATCTGGGCTGGCATTATCGACTATTATAATTTCAATACTTGGATAAGAAATCTGTTTTAGAGATTTTATCATTTCCAAAGTGATATCGGAATGACCATATTGCACGGAAACTATAGATATGAGTGGTTGTTCTTTCATTTAATTGTTCTTTTGCATATGAATTAATTTAGGAATTGGAACTCAAATGACAAACTAAATTACAAAAATAAAGCGCGGATGCAAATAAAAATTTAATTTCCTTTTGATGCAGAGCTATTATTTATTTTTTAATTATTCAAAAGCCTTTATAACATTGGGTTGTTAAAAATTTCCTTATTGGAAATATTTTTTATATTCCAAATAATACCCGACCAATAAGCGCCTGCCAATTTTCCTCTGCCTTTTAAAAGATAAATAATTCCATTCTTTCCAACGGCAATAAATAATTGATAAAGAAGAGCAATTATAAAAGTATGCCCGTGTATGTTTCTTCTCATAAAAACTATTCGATTTCTGGTAAGATAATGTGTTTTTAGCTGGCTATTATTCCCGGTTGTTACTGATACTTTATGAAAGACAATAGAATTATGCACGTAAAAAATCTTGTATCCCGCATTTCTGATGCGTAAACACCAATCGGCTTCTTCGTAATATAGGAAGAACTCATAGCTCATCATGCCAACTTTTTTTATTATATCCATCGGAATCATCATAGCAGCACCATGAGCATATGCAGTTTCTCGATCAAAATCGTATTGGCCAATATCTTTTTCGTCTTCTCCAATGGTTTTATTTCTAACTGTCCAATTGTTTATTTCAGTAAAACCGGCATATTGAAAAGTATCTTTTTTGTTGAAATATCTTATTTTAGGACTTATTGCACCAATCTCAGGATTATTTTGAAACTTTTTAACAAGTGGTTCTAAAAAATCAGGTTCAACTTCAGTATCATTATTTAATAATAAAATATATTCACCTCGAGCACGCATAATGCCTAAATTATTCCCTCCTGCAAATCCGTAATTTACAATGCTTTCGACCAAAACAATTCGTGGATATTTTTCTTTAATACGTTTAGGATCATCATTTGGCGATGCATTATCAACCACAATAATCTCGATATTCGGGTAAGAGATATGTGATAAGGATTCTATCAATTCCATAGTGGTTTCAGAATGATTATAATTTATTGTAATGATAGAAACCAATGGGAAAGAATCGAGATTATTTTTAGTCATTTTTTTTATTTTCAGGTCAAAAGTAGGAAAATTGTGGATTCTTTGTATATCTTTAGCACGATTTACAACATAAACAAAATCTATTTATTATTAAAGAACTATTAAAATGATAGCCACAAGACTTTATGGAAGCTTTGATTTGAACGATAACATTATCGGAAATCTTGCATTAAACATTCTGCCCGAACAATCAAAGAGTTTTATTTTAAACGAAAATTTTGAAGAAGCAACACAAGGAAATGTCCGATTGTTTTTTAGCGGAGTTCTGTACAATCAAGAAGAATTAAATGAGGAGTTTTCTGAAAAGGATATGGCTGCCGCCGATTTGCTTCTAAATATTTTCTTAAAAAAAGGCGTAAAAGCTTATGCCAAAGTAAATGGAAAGTTTTTAATTCTGATTTATAAAGAGAATGAATTTATTGCCGTTCGCGATAGATATGGCGAAGGTTCGATGCTCTTTTTTACGGATAGATATTTTACAAATCTTTTTCATCAAGCTTTTGATTTCAAGGATTTTAAAGCTGAACCAAATAGAGACGCTATTGCTACTTATTTAATGTATAGCTATATTCCTGCACCTTTAACTTCTTTAGTAGGTTTGAGGAAATTAGAAGGCGGTGGAATATTAACCAAAAATAAGGAAGGAATAAAAATTGATGCGCTATTCTCATTCGAAGATTTTGTTTCCAATCGGACAAATATCGATGAAACAGAAGCTCTGGAAGAATACGAACGTTTGTTTAAACAATCTATTAAAAGGCGAACAAAAGGTCATGAAACTGTCGGGGCTTTGCTAAGTGGTGGTTACGATTCAGGAGGGAATATGTCTGTACTGCCTGAAGTATTTTCAGGTAAAATAAAAAGTTATTCTATTGGTTTTAAAGATAATCCTTTTTCGGAACTGCCTTATGCTCGAATGATGGCTGAGAAATTTGGAGCAGAACATAACGAATATCTAATGGATGGATCGGAATTGGAAGACCTGCCTTTCTTAGTTAAAAATATGGGCGATCCTTTTTCCGAATCAGGCTGGATGCTAAATAATTCGGCTATGAAATTAGTTCATGATAAAGGATTATCGGTTGTGCTAGGTGGCGATGGCAGCGATCAATTATTTACCGCAGCTCTTAAAGAAGTGGCTTATAAGCATTTGTTGAAAAAGCGATTTTTACAGCCTGTTCAAAAAATGTTTTCAACTGTTTCTAAAAATTCTTTTTTTGAGAATGATAATATTTTCTTTCGTGCTCGTTTTCATAACGATAAAATTTTGGGCGTTCTTCGTCCAGATCATTTTGGTTTTCAAAAATACCAAGTTAAGCAACTTCTAGGAGTAAAGTCATTTCAAGAGCATCCTGTTTTATCGGCTATTCCGGAAAAACATAATTCGTTCGATGAACTTTTTAACCAGCGAAATTTCTTTGTTGATATAAAGCAAAATTCTTCTGAAGTCATCATTCAAAAAGCTTCGCGAATTTCGCAAATGTATAATGTAAATCTTGCTTTTACTTATATCGATTTAGATGTTTTTAATTTTGTTAAATCGCTTCCGCAAAACTTAAAAGTAAAAGGAAGTATTAATGATATTGCCAAAGGAAAAGGAGTTTCTAAATATTTGCTAAAAGCTCTTATTAAACCAAAACTTCCCGTAGAAGTAACTTCGCGCAAAAAACAAGGTGGATTTTCTCCTTTGGAAATATTCTTTTCCGATGGTATTAAACGACAAAAAATTTACGATTATATCTTAAAAAGCGAAATTACAACAGACTTCTTTAATAAAGCGTTTTTAAAGAACTTCTTTAATGCATATGAAGCTTCTGTTGCAGGAAATTACTGGTTTTGGTATAAACAAACTATGGCCAATAGGATGATAAATTTGTTGGTAATGACATTGTGGTGGGATATTTTTATCACAAAAAAAGAAGGTAAAAATTTAAGCGATTTTATTGGTTAAGAAAAGTCGCTCTTAATTAAGGTCTTATTTTTAAAATCAGCCATCCTAATTGTTTTTGTATCTTTGCCGATTCAAAGCAAAACCCTATTTTCTTACTTAATATTTTTGATGAATTTCAATTTCCGCATTAATAATGACTGGTTTTAAAATACAAACTGAACAATTTGCCGATATTCGTATTCTACGTTATCAAGTTCCGGGATTTGAGGAGCTGACATTAGATAAAAAACGATTAATTTATTTTTTATCTCAAGCGGCTTTGTGGGGTCGCGATATTATTTATGATCAAAATTATAAGCATAATTTGCTTATTCGCCATAATCTTGAAAATATTCTTAAAACTTATACCGGAAATATTAAAAGCGATTCTTTTCAAGCTTTCATAATTTATCTCAAACGCTTTTGGTTTTCCAATGGAATTCATCATCATAATGCTATGGATAAGTTTTTCCCTGAATGCTCAGTTGATGATTTTAAAGAGTTTTTAAAATATTCAGATAATTCTGCATTTAAATTATTTGATAATGAATCATTTATATATTTTATTAATAAATTTACCGACTTAATTTTTAATCCAAATCTAGATTCAAAGCGATTGAGTCTTGATGCTGAAAATGATTTAGTCCTAAATTCGGCCTGTAATTTCTATGAAAATATTAATCAGCAAGAAGCAGAAGAATTTTATAAAAATCAAATTATTCCAAACTCTAAAAAACCAATTTCGCTTGGCTTAAACTCTAAGCTGATTAAAAAAGATGGGGAAATAAAAGAATTGACTTATAAATTAGGCGGTTTGTATTCATCTGCAATTAGCAAAATGATATTTTGGTTAGAAAATGCTGTTCGCTTTGCTGAAAATGATATTCAAAAAGAATCTTTTCAGAAATTAATTGATTTTTATAAAAGTGGTGATCTGAATGATTTTGACGATTACAGTTTAGCCTGGTTAAAAGATACAGAATCGAATGTTGACATGATTCATGGTTTTATAGAAACATATGGCGATCCACTCGGTAAAAAGGCTACTTATGAAGCAATAGTTTCTATTCGCGATAAAGAAGCCACAAAAAGAGCAGAAATAGTTAGCATGAATGCTGACTGGTTTGAGCAGAATTCTACTACTTTGAAAAAGCATAAAAAGGAAAATATTCAAGGTATAAATGCTAAAGCTATATTTGTTGTTATGGAAGCAGGAGATTGTTCTCCTTCGACTCCGATTGGCGTTAATTTACCAAATGCAGATTGGATTAGAGCTGAACATGGCTCAAAATCAGTTAGTATAACAAATATTATCGATGCTTACGATTTGGCCTCAAAAGACAGCGGCGTTGTAGAAGAATTTGCTTTTTCTCAGGAAGAAATTGATTTGGATAAACAATATGGAAGTGAAGCATCAAAACTTCATGTAGATCTTCATGAAATAATAGGACATGGTTCGGGTAAATTGGAAATTGGAGTTGCCGAACCTTCCAATACATTGAAAAATTACGCTTCCACAATCGAAGAAGCAAGAGCCGATTTGGTAGCTCTTTATTTCGCAACAGATCAGCATCTTGTAGATTTAGAATTGATGCCAGATATTTCTGTTGGAAAATGTGAGTATAATTCCTTTATTCGTTCTGCTTTAATAACTCAATTGGTAAGAGTTGAATTTGGAAAAAATATTGAAGAATCGCATATGCGAAACCGGCAACTAATTGCAAATTGGGTTTATGAGAATGGCAAAAGCGAAAATACAATTGAAAAAGTGAAAAAGGAAGATAAAACATTTTTTGTTATTCGAGACTACAATAAACTCAGGTCTCTTTTTGGACAGCTTTTAAAAGAAGTACAGCGTATTAAGTCAACAGGAGATTATACAGCTGCTAAGAATCTAGTCGAAAATTATGGTGTAAAAGTTGAGGCTGAATTACATAAAGAAGTTTTGGAACGATGGAAAAAGCTTAATATTGCACCTTATTCAGGTTTTCTAAACCCATATTATTCTCCAATTTTTGAAAACAATAAAATGGTTGATGTTAGCATATCTTATCCTGAAGATTTTGCTGAACAAATGCTTTATTATTCACAACATTATTCAAGCTTAATTTAAATTTATAACAGTGACTTTTGACGATTTTGATTTACTTCCCGATTTAGCCGATGCTCTTTACGAAATGGGTTTTTCCGAGCCAACACCAGTGCAAGAACAAGGCATTCCTATTATTTTAGATGGTCATGATTTAATGGCTTTTGCACAAACCGGCACTGGAAAAACGGCAGCTTTTATAGTCCCTATAATCAATCAAATTTTAGCTCAGCCCAAAGCTCTTGGCGTGAAAGCAATGATAATAGCTCCAACAAGAGAATTAGCTCAGCAAATTGAGCAGCAGTTGCAAGGATTTGCATATTATGCTAATTTAAGCTCTATTGCAATATATGGTGGCGGAGATGGAAGCGGTTGGGATTATGAAAAGAAGGCTCTAACAAAAGGTGCTGATTTTATAGTTGCAACGCCGGGTCGCCTGATTAGTCATCTGAATTTGGGTTATGTAAACCTCGAAAGTTTAAAATATTTTGTTCTGGATGAAGCCGATAAGATGCTGGATATGGGCTTTTTACCTGATATTTCAAGTATAATAAAAATGCTACCTGAGAAAAGGCAAAATATGATGTTTTCGGCCACTATGAATCCGAAAATTAAGACATTAGCTCTTAAGATACTTTCTAATCCAAAAGAAGTGAGTATCGCGATAGCAAAACCTGCCGATAAAATTGTACAGGCTGCTTACCTTGTGCACGATAATCAAAAAATAAAACTTCTCGAAAATTTATTGGAGAATAAAGTTGACAGCAAACTCATTATTTTCAGCAGTAAAAAAATTACTGTTAATGAAATTGTAAAACGCTTGCAGGCAAAAAAAATTCCGGCAAAAGGTATTCATTCAGGATTCGAACAAAACGAGCGTGAGCAGATTTTACTCGATTTTAGAAACGGTATTCATAAAGTGCTGATTGCAACCGATATTGTTTCGCGCGGAATTGATATTGACGATATCGACTTAATTATAAACTATGATATTCCGGCAGAAGCGGAAGATTATGTTCATCGAGTAGGTAGAACTGCCAGGTCGGAAAGGGAAGGACTTGCCATTTCACTTATTAATCAGGACGATGTATTTCGATTTAAAAAAATTGAGAAACTAATTGAAAAAGAGATATATAAAATTCCATTACCTGAAGGTTTTGAAGCTGGCCCTGATTATAAATCAACGGAAAAATCGGGTAAAAATCTAAGAAGATTTACTAAATTCAAAAAAAAATCGAAAAGAAATTAAGTTATTTTTGAATTTGTCTAAATTTAGTTATTCGTACTATTTAGTAATTTTTAACAACTAAGTGTATAATCTTTATTAGGAAATGCCGTTTTAATTTATTATTTTTGCTAGAATCGAAAGTCAGAATAATCTGATATTTAGATTGTTAATATCTGTAAGTTAAATGAGACAATTAAAAATAAATAAATCAATTACCAATAGAGAGAATGCATCTCTTGATAAATACTTAACCGATATAGGTCGTGAAAGCCTTATCAGTCCTGATGAAGAAGTAAGATTAGCGCAATTAATTAGAGATGGCGACCGAGTCGCTTTGAATAAATTAGTAAAAGCAAATTTACGTTTTGTAGTTTCCGTAGCTAAGCAATATCAAAATCAAGGCCTTAGTTTACCCGATTTGATAAATGAAGGAAATGTAGGTTTAATTAAAGCCGCAGGGCGTTTTGATGAAACTCGTGGCTTTAAATTTATTTCTTATGCTGTTTGGTGGATTCGCCAAGGAATTCTACAGGCTTTGGCTGAGCAATCACGAATTGTGCGACTTCCTTTAAATCAGGTTGGTTCGATAAATAAAATCAAGAAGACAATGTCTAAATTAGAGCAGGAATTAAATAGAGCTCCATTTTTAGAAGAAGTAGCAGAGAGTTTAGAAACGCCTCAATATAAAATAGATGCAGCGATGCGTATTTCTAATCGCTCAATTTCTATTGATGCTCCGCTTTCGTCTGATGATGATACAACCATGGTCGATTTTATTACCTCTGAAGATACACCGGGTACCGATGATAAATTAATGCAAGAATCTTTAATGCAGGAGATTGAACGTTCGCTGGCTACTCTTACAGAAAAAGAACGCGATGTAATTAATCTTTATTACGGAATTGGATTAAATCATGGTCTTACTTTGGATGAAATTGGCGATAAATTTGATTTAACGCGCGAAAGAGTTCGGCAAATCAAAGAAAAAGCGCTTAGACGATTGAAACATTCATCGCGAAGCAAATTGCTCAAAGTATATTTAGGTTAAGATTTAAAGAGGCAGTTGACCTCTTTTTTTTATTTTTGATGTATGATTCAGAAAGAAAAAAATATGGAAAGAAACGCTCTAATAAAGGCTTTCTTTTATCCTGCAGTTTTTGTGATCAATATTTGGTTAATAAAATTGATAGAAATTATATTCAATTGGCCATTAACTGCAGCAGGAATAGTTCCTAGAAGTTTAATGCATCTTCCGGCCATTATAAGTATGCCTTTTCTTCACTCTGATTTTGCACATTTATTATCCAATTCCGGACCAATTTTAATTTTAGGCAGTTTTATTTTTTATTTCTACCGCGACATTGCATGGAAGGTAATTTTATGGATTTATGTTTTAAGTGGATTGTGGCTGTGGATTGGAGGTCGTGAGGCTATTCATATTGGCGCAAGCGGATTGGTTTACGGATTTGCTGCATTTTTATTTTTTAGTGGTATTTTTAAGAGAAGCACAACTTTAATGACTGTTTCTCTGGTGATTATATTTTTATACGGAAGTATGGTTTGGGGCTTTTTCCCTGAATTTTTTCCTGAAAAAAATATCAGTTGGGAAGGTCATTTATTTGGTTTTATCGCAGGTTTGCTTATGGCAGTTTACTTTCGCAATCAGGGACCAAAAACACAAGTGTATAATTGGGAAGACGATGATGAAGTAGAATCGGAAGATGCATATTGGAAAACAGATGTTCCGGCTGATAAAAACATGCTTGATAAAAATGCTCATGCAACGAGTTTCCGCAGGAGATAATCTTGAGATCTAAAAAAAGAATTCTCAGAGCGTGCTCTATATTTGTATCTTGTTACTAATCCTTTTTTTAAAGATATTCTAATTCGCAAAAATCTTGTTTACTTTGTGCTAAAGTATTAATTCAAAAGAATGAATATATCCAAAAGCGTAACTGATTTTATAGAACCTTTGTGGCTTAAGCCACGCGATTTATATAGAAGCATAAAAAGGGGAGAGGCAAAGAAAGTTTTTAAAGAGCAAATTCTACGTACTCAAGACAGTAATTTAAAAATGGCTTCAGCCATAGGTCTTGGTATTTTCATGGGCATTATTCCATTATGGGGTTTTCAAACTATTATTGCTATTTTTCTGGCCGCTTTTTTTCGTCTGAATAAGATAATAGTTTTGCTGACTACTAATATCAGTATTCCACCGTTAATTCCTTTAGTACTGTATATTAGTTTTTTAACAGGCGGTTTTATTTTTAATCAATCTATAAATATTGATTTTGATAAGAAATTCGATTTTGAGAATATACAAAACGATTTATTTCAATATTATCTTGGAGCCATTGTTTTAGCAACATTGTCTGGAATATTTGTTGGAGTAATGAGCTATTTATTGTTATTAATTTTTCGGCAAGAAGTAAAACCAGCAAAATAATTGTTAAAAAGAGAGGGGACAAAAGCCCCCTCTTCACGAGTCATACAAGTAACTAAAACTTTTACAAGTAAGTACATATAGGTTGACAATTATTGTGCCAATATGGATTATTATGATATATATAACTGATATACAATAGTATAACGTTGTGCTAAAGCAATTATTATCAGAGCATCATTTCTCTATTTGAGAAATGATATGCTTCATGGAATTATTAAAAAGAATAAAATTTGCTATCTGTTAAAATATCCAATAAAATTTGCTGAATCTTTTTGCCTTCCAAGAACAATAAAATAAACATTGGGTTTGTTTTACTAATAATTAATGTGTTTATAGTAAGTCTATCATATTGATAATCAATTTAAACCGCAGGTATATTTATTATATATTCTGATTAGTGCGATATTATTTGATTCAGAAGTAGATATTTGATTTGAGAAATATACTTTTTTATTGGAAGATTGCTGTCCAATTTCAAATTGACAAATTATTTTGTAACCTAAATTAAACTATTTCTATAATTGAGAATAGTCCGTACGATAATAATTTCAAACTTTTTGTATCGTGAATATAACTTTGATAATTAAAAAAAGGACATGAAAAAAGAGGAGACAAAAGCCCCCTCTTCCGAGTCATACAAGTATATATTGGTAATTACGAGTAATTTCTTAAGGATCTACAAGTGTGAAAAGTAATTGTAAATCGCGTAAAGTAGATGTCGCATCAGGACTGATAAATAAGACCGCTGCAAATCCTCCTACAGGAGGTAAGTAATCAGTTCCATTGGCTTGGGCATCATTTTTCATCTTTATAGCTATTTGAGTTGGCACTAAAAGTCCACCATTTTGATAAGGTGTAATTTGACCGAGCATCAACCATATTGCATTTTGAACATCTTTAAAAGTATAGCCCGGATAACGGTATAAGTTATTACCAAGCCAATTGATATTGTCTAAAACACTTTTTTGTAAATTGAATGAAGCAGGTACTAAATCAACATATAGCGATGAAAAAACATTCATATTATAGTATGTTTGATTTAGAGTGATATATGTTGTGTTATCAGCACAATAAACGCCATAATCGCCATTTTCGATATCAAAACCAGGTTCAATGTCAGACAATGTGATATCGAAATATGTACCAAAGTTACCGGGAACACCAGTTTTAGTATAGAGAGTTGCTGTGGCAGGAAGATTCATATAAGGAGGCAATACCAAATCAGCAGAAGGTGTGCAACTTCCTAAAACAAAGTCAATTACATTGTCATCACCGGAAGGTATCTGCCCATCATCAGTTATTGTCCAAACATGGAATTTTTTATATGAAAAGCCAGTTCCATTTTTAACCAAGATGTATAATTTAAATTTAAAGTTTTCACCGATAACATTTGGATCATCAGGATGAGGAACAATAAGTGGTGCACCCGACATAGAAGTTAACTCGTTGGTATAAGTACCAATAATATCCCATGCAGTACCATTTTGTTTTAAAACTTGAATTTTAAAAATAGCAATCAAATCATGATGCAGACTTCCATTAAACATTTGGTCATCGTAAAACTCATTGGTTTCGTAATCTGCAAAGTATTTTGTACAGAAATCTCCAAAGAAGTACATGTCATTATTTGTAACAGTAGTATAATCTATTGCAAACCAAGTAAAACCGAATTTATCATAATCAGCAGGTTCAAAACAAAGAACTTCAAGATTAACTTCGTTTTTCATAAAAGCTCCAACAGTAAATGGAATTGGTAAAGGACTATTAACCAAGCTCCCAAAAGTAGAACCGTTGCCTGGAGCTGCATATACAGCCACGTCATCATTTGTTTCAGAAAGATTATCCGGACCATCATTCATCAAAATAAAAGAGGTAACCTCAAATTTTCCCGGAGCCAATTTTAATGTATTGGTGTACATTGTTCCTGTTAAATAAAATATATCGACTGTTTTAGTAAATGAAGCGCCATTTTCAGTAATTCCATCTGCCTCAAAAGGTTGAAGTGTAATTAAAGCATAATGAGCAATATCGTTATTACAGATATCAGCAGATTTAAATCCTGTTTCTGCAGCAGCAGCTTTAAAAATAACATCTTGCTCCAGTGGAAAATCAGCTGGTTTGTTACAGCTTGTAAGCGCTATACCCAAAATTATTATTATATAAATCAATTTTTTCATAGTAAGTTGTTTTAAGTTTTAGTATTTATTTCCGTAAACATCGGCATGTGCAATAAGGTATATAGGTTTCTTAAAAGTTTTTTTCAAATAAAATGTATATATACTTAATCCGTCTTCATATACTTTATATGTAAATAGACCAGGTGCTACACTTTCATTATCAATTTGATAATTAGTATCGCCAATATATAGTTGAATATCACCAAATGTATATCCTTGATATAATTTGTAAGTAACTGTAACTATACCAGATAAGCTATAAGTTAAGGTCAAATCACCGACATGATATGCCTTGTCTATATCACATCCTCCAGCTCCGGCATATAGATTTAAAATGTAATTGTTTTCGCTTGGACTGTAAGCTCCATTACTAAAACCCCAGTTATTATTTGTTATTTCCGGAATATCTATAAAGCAGATTGCTTTACCATAAGGATCATAAGCATACGCTGTTTCTTCGCCCGAAAAAGTTGGAATAGGATCAGTTAGAATAAGATCAGCATCAGGAACGCAATCGCCAATTACAAAGTCAATTACACCATCAATATCAATATCAGTAACAGGGAAGTTATTATCAACAAAATCCCAAGTTCTGTATAAAACATAGGCAAAAGTATTGTCTCCATTTGCATCTACTCCAGTTCTTACAAGAACCGATAATTTGATTTTATAATTATCTGTTCCTTCATAATCTGGATATTGAACACAAAGCACAGCACCCTCACCTAACCAATCAGAAGCAGAATTGTCTTTGCTTGTTAAATATGTACCATTATTGTATATATCAATACGAAAAATAGCAGGCATATCTCTTTGTAAATGATTTCGCTGATCTTCATATAAAGATCCAACATAATCATTTGTATCTACACAGATATCGCCAAAGAAACATAGTTCACGAACAGTAATATATTCGAAAGAGAACCAAGAAAAACCAAATGCTTCCATTTCAGTTTCTGTAAAACATAGAACCTGAATAGCAACTTCATTTTTGGTGTATTCTTCAACTCCAAAGTTAAATGGTAGCGGAACTGTTACATAGGCTCCATAAGTAGCTTCAGACATAGGTGTTGCAAGTATTATTTCATCTTTACCATCATTATCGATATCTGGAGCAAATAACAGAAATGAAGTTAATTCATAATCAGCTTCACCCATTTCAAGTTTTGGTAATTTAATAGTTTGAGTAAAAAGATCAATGTTATCTTCGCGCAATAAATCAACAACGTATTCTACATTATTAATAATAAGAATGGCATAAGTTGCAGCATCGGTAGTACAATCAAAAGTTGAAGGGTCGACAGTTTTGAAACTATCTCCACCCATAGTAGCTTT
Organism: uncultured Draconibacterium sp.; assembly: GCA_964616585.1. Lineage (GTDB taxonomy): Bacteria > Bacteroidota > Bacteroidia > Bacteroidales > UBA12170 > UBA12170. Next base: position 320 of record CAZTST010000054.1, on the reverse strand, counting down.
AAAAGAAACTTCTACTTCTTTAGTAGGAACTTCAAGTTTACTACAACTTGTAAAGATCAAACCAATAAGAATGAATAAAGAAAATAACTTTTTCATGATAGAATATCTTTTTACTAATTATTACTTATCAAACAATATGCCAATATATATAAAATGGCTATAATACAATGAATATCAAATTATTAAATGTTTTGCTATTATATTCTAATAATTCTATTTATTCTAATTATGAGATAATGTCTAATATATTGGAATACACTCGTATTATTTAAAATATCTATTCTATGTATATTCCAGAATTATCTATATTTTTCATTTTG
>CAZTST010000053.1:0-16970 GCA_964616585.1 uncultured Draconibacterium sp. | reverse complement strand
TGGTGTTTACTCCAATGTTTTTATCATAAAAGCGTATAATTAATCGCCCAATATCACAGATTATTTCATATTTTTGACTTCCACAAATAATAATTATGGCACTATTAAATTCTGTTCTAAGTTGGATAATGAATAAGCGAATGCATCAAATCGAGCTTTTCATTAAATATCCGCATGATGTTCAACAAGAATGGTTTAGAACGTTATTATTAAAAGCAGATGACACCGAGTGGGGTAAAAAGTTTGATTATCAAAGCATTAAAACAATAGAACAATATCGTGAGCGAGTTCCAATTTCTGATTACGAGGATTTAAAACCCTATATCGATCGAAATCGTGTCGGAGAGCAAAATATTCTGTGGCCTTCTGATATTAAATGGTATGCAAAATCCAGCGGTACCACTGCTGATAAAAGCAAATTCATTCCCGTTAGTAAACATGCAATAGAAGAATGTCATTTTAAAGGTGGTAAAGATTTACTTGCTTTATATATCAATAGCCATCCTGAATCTTTGATATTTGATGGGAAAAGCATTGCAATGGGAGGCAGTAATCGTATTGTTGAAGTAAATAATGAAGCCTATTATGAGGGCGATTTATCTGCAATATTAATTCAAAACTTGCCTTTTTGGGTTGAAATGAATAGAACCCCAAATTTAGCTGTCACATTAATGGAAGAGTGGGAAGAGAAAATAGAAAAAATGGCTCAAATCACTATGCAACATGATGTTACAACTATTGCCGGAGTACCTTCATGGACTATGGTTTTGATAAAAAAAGTTCTGGAACTCAGTGGAGAAGATAACCTTAAAAAAGTTTGGCCAAATTTTGAAGTATTTTTCTGGGGCGGTGTTAATTTTGAACCTTATCAAAAACAGTTCAATAAACTTGTCGGAAATGAACCGATTAATTACTGGCAAACCTACAACGCCTCAGAAGGTTTTTTTGGCATTCAGGATAGAAAAGGAGCAGATGATTTGTTGCTTATGCTTGACTATGGTGTATTTTATGAGTTTTTGCCAATGGATCAGTTCGAGGTTGATAACCCGAAAACAATAGGCCTTGATGAGGTTAAATTAGGTGTTAATTATGCTCTGATTATTAGCACCAATGCAGGTTTATGGCGATATAAAATTGGAGACACCATTATTTTTACTTCATTATATCCTTATCGAATTAAAGTAAGTGGCAGAACAAAGAACTTTATTAATTCTGTGGGAGAAGAGGTTATAGTCGATAATGCTGATAAAGCAATAGCAATAGCATGCAAAAAATGCAATGTAAGCGTAAATGAATATACTGCAGGGCCTATTTATTCTTTAAGCAGTAATAATGCACGCCATGAATGGATTTTTGAGTTTGAGAAAGCACCAAAAGATTTAACTGTTTTTGTTGATGCTCTTGATAATGCATTAAAAACACTTAATTCTGATTATGAGGCTAAACGCTACAAAAATATGATATTAAATGAACCTTTAGTCCATATTGCGCCACAAGGCACTTTCTATAATTGGCTGAAAATTAATGGAAAATTAGGCGGACAACATAAAGTACCGCGCTTAGCTAACGGTCGTAAATATTTGGACGAAATCCTAGAAATATTGAATAAGAAATAATTTATTAATTCTTTTTATCAACAAGAAATTGAAAAATATTAACAATTCAAAAGGTTGAGTTCCCTTAAAATTCAATAGATTAGATAAGGATTTGAATATTTGCAGTTCACATAGTTAATATTTTATGTTTTTGCTTGCGAAATCAGTTAAATTTATCTTTTACCTTTGTTAGGTTTTCGAGTAATATTCATTTACTTAAACATAAAATTTCAAAAAGATAAGTCTCAGTTTTCTTGGAAAATGTTTTCCAATGAGAAATTAAAAATATTTAAAACACAACTTATGCATATTGCTATAGCAGGAAATATTGGATCAGGAAAAACTACGCTTACAGGGCTGTTGGCCAAGCAAATGGGATGGAAAGCCTTGTTCGAAAGTGTTGATGATAATCCATATTTGGACAGTTTTTATGAAGATATGAAACGTTGGTCGTTTAATCTTCAGGTTTACTTTTTAAATAGTAGATTTAGACAGGTTGTGGATATTCGTAAAAGCAACAAAACAATTATTCAGGATAGAACCATTTACGAAGATTCCTATATTTTTGCTCCTAACCTGCATTCAATGAACCTGATGACAACTCGCGATTTTGATAATTATTTGTCGCTTTTTGAGTTGATGAGTTCGTTTATTGAACCACCCGATTTGCTCATTTATTTGCGCGCAAGTGTTCCAACTCTTGTTAAACAAATTCAAAAACGAGGTAGGGATTATGAAGAAACCATTAGAATTGATTACCTTAAAAAATTGAATGAAAGATATGAGGAATGGATAGCATCATACGATATCGGGAAACTTTTAATAGTTGATGTTGATAATACTGATTTTACAGATAACCCTCAAGATTTAGGCAATGTTATTGAAAAAATAAATGCTCAAATTCACGGTTTGTTTTAAATCTGAATGATTTCTGATTATGCGATTTTTAGGTATTATTCCAGCTCGTTATGCATCAAGCCGTTTTCCCGGCAAGCCACTTGCTATAATACAAGGAAAGTCGATGATACAACGTGTTTATGAACAATCATCCAAAGCAAAATCTTTAGAAGAAGTATATGTTGCCACTGACGATATTCGTATATACGATCATGTACAAAGTTTTGGTGGTAAAGTACTTATGACAGATTCTGGTCATTCATCAGGTACAGATCGTTGCAATGAAGTTGTACAAAAGCTCCAAACTCAAGGGCGAGTTTACGATGTGATAATAAATATCCAAGGCGATGAACCTTTTATCAATCCTATTCAAATTGAACAACTTGTACTTGCATTTAATCAGAAGGAAACAGAAATAGCTACTTTAATTAAGCTTATTCTGGAAACAGATGAACTTAATAATCCAAATGTTGTTAAAGTTGTAAGGCAAAAGAATGGTAAAGCACTCTATTTCAGCAGATTTCCAATTCCATTTTTTCGAAGCAAAAACTCCAATGACATCACTGAAAAAACTGATTATTTTAAGCATTTAGGTATTTATGCTTATCGATCGAGTATTTTAACTCAAATTTGTGCGCTGCCCGAAAGCAAATTGGAAATAGCAGAATCGCTGGAGCAATTGAGATGGATGGAAAATGGCTTTAGTATTCTAACTAAAATTACAGCTTTTGAATCTTTTGCAATTGACACTCCAGAAGACTTATTAAAACTTACCAACAATCCTTGATTATTTATAGATTCAGCGCTACTTTTGGCATCTCAATAAAAAAATTTTGATGGATATTTCTGCACATATTGGTCAGTTGGTTATGGAACACGAATGTGTTATTATTCCCGGATTAGGGGGTTTTATTACCAATTACCATGCAGCCGAAATTAATCAGAGACAATATAGTATCCAGCCACCTTCCCGTAAATTGGTCTTTAATGCTCAATTAAATACAAATGATGGATTGTTGGCACATCATTTATCACAACGTCTGGATATTTCTTACAAAACATCTTTACTCCTTCTCGAAGTGTTTTCCAATTATTGTTTGCGCGATCTTGAAGAAGGAAAGCGAATTGCTTTTGGCGATTTAGGAATTCTTGATATGAATATTCATAATAAGCTTGAGTTCTTTCCAAATACTACAATCAACTATAACCAAGATGCTTTTGGATTTAAACCTTTGTCTTTAAAAGCCATTGAACGCAAACCCGATTTTAACTTAAAAGCACCCATTCAACAAACAGTAGTTAAACCGCATATTACCAAGGTGTTATCTTTAGATAGTTTAGACTTGAAAAAAATTGCAGCTGTACTTATTCCAATTGTCTTTATTGTTAGTGCGGTATTTTTTCTTCCATCTTTAAATCAGAATAAATCTTTACAACAGACTTCGGTATTTTCGTTTTTAGATAGTCTAAAATCAAATGATTTGAGCTTTAGCACAGAGGAAACTCAGCCGGAAATTGATAATACTATTAACAATGAAAGTATAGAAGATCAATCAAATATTCCTTCTGAACTAACTGAAAATAAATCTGATAACACGACCAAACAATCTGAATTTATTATCCAGGACAGAGAGTTTGAGATTTCAAAAGGTCAGTATCATATTATTTGTGGTTCTTTTATTGAAAAAACAAGGGCTGAAGTCTTGGTTAATCGTTTAAAATCCGAAGGTTTTTCGGCTTATGTGGCAGATCGCAGTAAGTCAGGTTCTTATCGCGTCAGCATGCAATCATTTGCTAATGAACAAGATGCTATTCAACAAATGAAATGGGTTAGGAATCAAGGTTATGATAATGTCTGGATACTTAAAAAAGCTCATTAATTATTTCCTTCTTATTTCTTAAGTTTCAAAAAGACATTTTTTTCTTTAATTATTCATAAATTCGTTGCTTATTAATTTAAAATTATGGCAATAGATCGAAGAGAATTTATCAGAAACTCAAGCATTGCAGGTTTGGGTCTTGCTTTTTTACCTAAGCTAAGTTATGGAAACCAACCAAAACAAACTTTAAATATTGGATTTATCGGAATGGGATTACGAGGCGAAGAACATCTGAAAAATGCTCTTCAGCGCTCAGATATTAATGTAATTGCTATTTGCGATATTGATAAAGAGCGTTTAAAATTAGCACAAAGCATGTTAAAGGAAAGCAAATATCCTTCTGCCTTGGAATTTGGTAAAGATGAATACGATTATCGCAATTTATTGAAATTGAAAGATATAGATGCCGTAATAATTGCTACGCCTTGGGTTTGGCATTCGCCGATGAGTGTAGATTCAATGAAAGCCGGAAAATATACAGCCGTAGAAGTTTCAGCTGCAATGACCATGGAAGAATGTTGGGATTTAGTGAATACTCACGAAGCTACAGGTTCTCATTTGATGATACTTGAAAATGTAAATTATCGCCGCGATGTGATGGCTGTTTTAAATATGGTTCGCCAAAATATTTTTGGAGAGCTTATGCATTTTCGCTGTGGCTATCAGCACGATTTAAGAGAAGTGAAATTTAACGACGGGATTCATCCTTACGGTCATGGTGTGGAGTTTGGAGAAAAAGGCATTAGTGAAGCACGTTGGCGCACTCAGCACAGTTTAAAAAAGAATGCCGATTTATATCCAACTCATGGAGTTGGGCCGGTGGCAACTTATGCCGATATTAATCGTGGCAACCGTTTTGTTTCGCTTACTTCTCATGCAACTAAATCAAGAGGTTTGCATAATCATATTGTGGAAATGGGTGGCGAAGATCATCCTAATGCCAAATTAGAATGGAAGTTGGGTGATATTGTTACCACAACTATTGATACTGCCAATGGCGAAACAATAATTGTTACACACGACACTAATTTGCCACGTCCATATTCTCTAGGTTTTAGAGTGCAGGGAACAAAAGGAATTTGGGAAGCAGATGGTAATAGAATTTATATTGAAGGTGAATCAGCAAAAGCGCATCGTTGGGACGATGCAGATGAATGGCTGAAAAAATACGATCACCCACTTTGGAAACGATTTGCCGATGATGCTGAAGGAGCAGGACATGGCGGCATGGACTTTTTTGTTTTGAATGCTTTTGTAGAATCTGCCAAACAACAAATTGCTCCGCCATTAGATGTCTATGATGCCGCTGCATGGAGCTCAATTACACCACTTTCTGAAGAATCAATTGCAAGTGGAGGACAACCGCAGTTTTTCCCTGATTTTACTCGTGGAAGATGGATTAAACGAAAGCCTTATAATTGGATAAAGGATGATTTTTAGATGGCGGTTAAAATCATAAATCGTAAATCCTTGTTCGATATTCGATATTCAATTTCTTTTTTTGAATTATGAACAAGGAATATTGATTAACGATTTTTGATTTTTATAAACATCTCTTAAATCATTTCATTGATAAGCATTCCAAACTTGTTGCTCTTATATTTTTTTATGATCTTCTGCCAATCCTTTTATAATTTAGATATCAACTCTTTTTTCAGCCACTCAAAAGCTGCTGCTTGAATATATGCTATTTCCGGGCGCAATAAGGCTTCCAAGTCTCCTGCAAAATTCGGATCGTTTTCTTTTTCTTCTATGTTTGACAAGAATTCCTTTTTGCTTGGGGGTCTGTTTCCTGTAGCAAAAGTTGTGTATTCTTTAAAGCACTTTATGATTTGATTAGTATCTAATTCCATGTTTAATCTGGAATAATCCAAATCAAATAAATCTCGTCCTTTACTTCTTTGGTATAGTGCTCTGAGCTTTGTTCCTAAGAGTTCGTTAATGTTATATGTTCTTATTTCAATATCCCCCGAAAACCATTCGCTTTCAACTTCAAAAGGAAAATCCACCCAATCCAACACATTGAAATGTTCTTTACAGTTAATCTCTAATTTTAAACGCAATCTAATTTCTTCATATTCAGAAGTAAAACGGTACAATGCTTTGGCTCCATGACCTTTCACTTGTGTTTTCCTTGGTTCTTCAAAAAAATTAATAACTTCTTTGAGACGTTCCATTATGGGTTTGATTGGGCCGGCTTTAATTTGAACTAAATCAATATCCTCAGAATATCTTGCTGCAGGATTTAAGTACAGTTTGTGTAAGGCTGTTCCTCCTCTGAAAGCTAAATTTTCTCTAAGGAATTCATCTGTGAAAATTTCTACTAACGCACGACTAATTACCAAATCTTGTTCTACTTGATAGAATTGTTTCCAAGGTGTATGTTCTTGCCATTTTGCTATGTATGGTTTCGGAATCATATATCACTATCCAGTTTGATATTTACATCTACTTTCCAAAGATTATCAACTGCCCCCGGTTTTTGTCCAGACTTAGGGCTGAGTAATACTGGGAAATACCTTGATTGCTGGAGGTGTTCTTTTATTAGTTTGCTTATTTTTTGGTCAACATCCATTTCTTCAAGCAGAAAACCGAAACGTTGTAATGTGCTTCTATTAGGATACCAAGTTAATAGTTCCGCCATGTCATTTTGGTTTATTTCTTCCGCTAATTCTTCCAAAATGGCTAACATTCTGTTTAAACCTCCTAATTTAGTTTGATGATGGATTAAATCTACCGCTGTAAGAGCAGGACTTGAAATTTTAAAAATACCGGCGTCTGATTTTTTGATTATAATATTTTTATTTGGAAATTTAGTGCTAGTGAAAAACCGAATGTTTATATCATTTTTTTTAATGTCAATCAATTTTGGTTTTTCTGTCATAACGTAGTCTTGCTGGCTTTGCTGATGACCTGCACCATGAAATCTTGCAGCCGAGTAAAATCCTAAATAATAGGTACGCTTGAGATTCTTAAACAATTTATCAACGTACAGTTGAATAGGTAATTGACCTTGTTTGGAATACCTTGGTGGAATTATCAGATAAAATCCATTTCTGAGATTTAAAATTTCTTTTTTAACAATTAGTCTGGCAAGTTCAAATTTTAGTGATGTACCTTTTCCATCAGTATGCTGAGCAATTTCTTCAAGAGAGAAAGAATAATTCTCAATGGATAATAAATGTTTGATAAAATTTTTAGCGTTCACTTTAGTATTATTTCTACAAATATAGCAAATAAAGCTGCTTATGTCGAATTATTACTATAATTTATTTAGTGGTGAATTTCGATTAACGATGGTTCGGCCATGCTCACCACCAGGTGGTTCGGCCATGCTCACCACCTGATTTTTTGATTTTTAAAAAGGTTGATGGTTTAATAAATTATACTCTTACTTTCTTCAAATATAAATCAAACAGATAAAGTAAGGAAAAAGAAAACAAGATTGAAATAGTGACAGGATGTGATAAACAACTAGAAATCATTTCAATCGAATGCAAAATATTAGAGCCGGTGTTTAAAATTCAATTAATTCATAATTAGTACTTCGTCCTCCCGGTTCTTCTTGTTTTAGGATTCCTTTGTTAATTAAATCTTTTATATCTCTTAAAGCTGTATCAGGCGAACACTTTGTTATTTTTGCCCATTTTGATGATTTTAATTTTCCTTCAAAACCATTCAAAAGTTTATTTAGCATCAATCGTTGGCGACTGTTTAATACGGTATCTTTATGTTTATCCCAAAACGCTGCTTTATCAAGTATATTTCCTATTGTTTCTTCTGTGTTTTCCAATGCTCTGTATAAACAGTTAAGAAACCATATTAACCATTCTGTAATATCTCCGTCTTTGAATTGAACATTTTGTAATACATCATAATAAATTTTCCGTTCTTGTAATATTTGATTGGAAAGACTATAAAATCGTTGAGAGCTGTTATCTGACCTAGCAAGTAATAAATCGGAGATTGCTCTTGCGATACGTCCGTTGCCATCATCAAATGGATGAATGATTATAAACCAAAAATGAGCGATAGCCGATTTAATCACCATATCTAATTTAGTATCTTGGTTAAACCATTCAATAAATATATCCATTTCAGATTTTAGTTGTGATGGAGGAGGAGCTTGGAAATGAATTTTCTCTTTTCCCATAGCACCTGATACAACTTGCATATCTCCGCTTCTATAGCAGGCTATTTCAATCTTATTCATTCCACTTCTTCCTGTTGGAAAAAGAGCAGCGTGCCATCCAAATAATCGCTCATCATCAAGAGGATTGAGATAATTTTGTGTTGCATCAAGCATCATTTCAACAACTCCGTCAACATACCGATCAGAATATACCATTCCTGCATAAACTAATCCTAATTTTCGGGCAATAGATGAACGTACTTGCTCATAATTGAGTATTTCCCCCTCTATCTCAGATGATTTCAGCACGTCAAGAGTCAAAGTGGAAAGCATTGTTTCCTCTTTTATTAAAAATCCGAGAGTACTTATTTGCCCGAAAATTTTTCCTTGTAAATGTCGAACCTTTCCTAATAACGTTAAAATCTCATTTTCATCCCAAGCAAAATTTGGCCAATTGCTGTATTGATAGATGTATTTTGCCATTTTATTATAATTATGCGGTAAATATATAAATTAATCTCCGCATATTTAATGCGAATATTGTTTTTATTCGCAGCATTTGTTAACTAAATATGACCAATTTATTTATAACAGCGTGTTATGCCCTAGGTTTAAAAATATTTATTTTTGATCTTTGAATCCAAATATAGAAAACCTGTTGTCTAAGGAGTATATGTTTTATTAATTAAATTTAAAAATTATGAAAAAATTTATTATTTCTTTTCTGGTTATTCTTAGTCTGACTTCCACTTCATCGTTTGCTCAGACAGATTCAATCGCAAAATCTTTTGATATTGCTCCGGAGATTATTGAAAAACTTGATGCGAATCAATTGTTAGAACTTGCGGTTGAATGCCTGTTTTAAAACTTAATTGTTTAAACAGTTCTTGTTGCTTATCTCTTTCTAAATTAAGCCAATTCATTTTTTATTTCTGATAAAATTCCTAAAATTATTTTTCTAATCCAAACCGGTGCATTTTTAATATCTCTTTCAATTTCTTTTTGTTCGCCTGAATTTACGATAATTTCTTTTAGTATTAGCTTTTCTTCATCTGTGATATTGTTCTCTTTTTTTGATTTTATTGCTTGAATTATCAAACTGCTTAATTGATTTTCATAGCTTAAATTTTTAGGGTTTGTTTTTTTAAAAATTATTGTTTGTTTACCAATCTTTATCTTTCGTGCCGAGCCATCGGTGAGATAAATTACATTCATTGGGATTTGAGTTGATAATCCAAGTAAATGTTGGGCAATTGCACCTGTTGGGATTATTCTTGCTTTATCTCGTTTTGCAATAGCTTTTCCAATTTCTTCGATAGAAGGGTATAATATTCCTAAAATTTCATCCTTTTTTGGATAGTAATAAATCCCTTTAGAAATTCTGATTATTAAATCCTTCTTCTCAAGTCGCTGCAATGATTTCCTTACAGTATCATAGTTATCGAATTCGGAAAAATCAGAAATTAAAATCAATTTTCCTTTATATGATTGTTTAATAATATTCTCTATATTTTTAGATAAAGTCATTCATATTAATTTGTCCCAATAATAGTAAATTAATGGGACAAAACAATGCCTTTTATATAAAATTAGAAAATTGTGTTTGTATTTACAATAATCTCAAAATAGGAAGTCGTTTGCATTTTATGGGTATAAAATGACCTTGATAATTTATTTGTTAAATACTGACTATAAAGATATTATAATTTTGATGAATATAATTGGAATCAAATATTACAGTTCCAACATAATTCATAAACGACATAATCAGAGATTAGACCGGGCGAATTTCCAACATCCATTGTTTATTTCAAATGATGCAATTTGTACCTAAATTTCAACTTCAGTCAATGAAAAATTAAAAATTTACACCTGTAAATAGTTGAATCCCACTACTATTAAGTGAATCTTGGTTGTTGAAGCCAAAAAGTTTAGTATATCTTAATTCGAAAAACATTGCCATTTTATGAGTCAATTTATATTCAACCCCACTTCCAATAGCATATCCAATATTACTTTTAGAAATAGTAGGGTGTGCATTAATTAAATTTCTTTCAGTAATGCTCTGGCCTATGGTAGATCCATATAATGTGTTTTCATTCTTCAAATTATAAGAGTAATTAATGCCTGCATTTACAAATGGGCGTATCTTGTTTGATGGATAAGTTAACCTGAGCATAATTGGAAGGGTCAACGCCGAAGTGCTTGCATCAAAATCTAAATTCACACCATTTAAATTCTTGTTAAATGAATAGCTGTGTTTTGAATAAAAAAGTTCTGAATGTATTGAGAAATTGCTGAAGGATATTGGGTTATCAATAAAAAAACCGAAAGTAAAACCCCCGTCATATTTTAAATCTGATTGATTGATATAATTATAAAATTCAAGATCAGGAGAAGCAATCATATTGTCATATATATTCTGAGGAGTTGGAGGTAAGCTTAGCTTAGTGGACTCATAACCAATAATTACGCCATATTTGAAATAGGCAGAAGGAGCTATTTCGCAATAATTATAGCTGGAAATAAATCTTGATAAGGACTTTTTATTGTAACTTATAACTTTGGCTCCATCGGCAACATCAGGACAATCAGAGGTTAAGTCTAATAATTTGCTATTGAAATTTATTCCTCCATTTCCTCGATCTTTTTTAGGCAATTCTATAAAAAAAGCGCCGTCTTTTTCAAGAAAATATGTTTTTATCGACTCATTTCTGTAGTAGAATAGAGTTAATTTACCTTTTGTCAAACATTCTAAAAATACCCTCTGAGTTGATTCAGATATTTTAATCTCTTTAGATAGATATACCCTGCCGTCTTTTAAGGCATATTGCATAACTTCATAAGGAGTATATTTAATTAATTTTTCTCCTTTTTTTCGTTGACAAAATTTTGAATTTGCAATTTCTCCACCATTTATTAATGTTATTCCAGCAATAGTATTATTATTTGTCAAAATATATTCAGTTTGCCCAAATAATGATAGAGATGCAAAACCGAAAGCTAATAAAAATGTAAAAAAATGTTTCATGTATTTATAATTTTTAATTAATCTGTTAGTGATTAAATTTAAAATAAAGAATGTTAAAACTGCGTTTGTGGACGTAGGATGGACATCTAATTTAGTAAAATGCTGAGACTAAGATAGTATAATTTTGCTAAGATTATCAAAATTGTCTAAATATTTTAAAACTAAACCATGTTTATGTTCTAATTTCCGTAAACTAATTGCTAATTAAAAGCGCATTTTAACAATTTCTATTTTATTTTCTCTTTCAAACGAGAAGGTTTTATCAATCGAATTGCACAATTTATATAGCTCCAGGGTTTTTTCAAGATAGATTTTTTTCTTTTCAGATTTCGTATTTATTCCGATTGTAAATAAGATTTCGGCCAATACTTCTAGATTCTCTGTACTAAAACCTTTAAACTGAGAAAAGTAATCTTTAGATGCTGATTCACTTAAAGTTAAGAAGCTTTCAATATCAAACCCGATTTCATCAAAAACCAGATCTTTCGTGTCTTCAAATTGGCTTTCTAATGTTAATGCCAGATTTTCATTTCTCCCAATAATACTATTTAAAATTGCCCGTAAAAGCAATCTAATCTTTTCAATTTCTTTAAGTAAATAATCTTTTTGTTCCATCGAATTAGTTATTTAAACCTATTTTACCTGAAAATGTTTTAATCCAATGTTTTATTTAATCAAATTATTATTCAATATGTTAGGTAAATATTTTGTGTTGTTTGTTTTTTTAATGTTTGAATAAAAAATCCCAATTTATAAAAATCAAACAACCATAGAAATACATAGCCTTTAATCAATAAGAATTTTATTAAAGGCTTAAAGCAAATAAAAAAGAAATGGATAATGCCTGTTATTTTTTTGGGGTTTATATTTTCATAGAAATGTAATAGAGCTACATCGCTTATAAAATCCTTATCAAAATCAACATATTTTAAGATTGAAATTAAATTAATTATTGCTTTTTCGGTTTTCTGTAAATATTCGGCATTGTCTTCAATATGGTTATGCATTACAGGATTCTCAATATGCTTGATATTTATGTTTTTTTTCTTTAATTCAAATCCAAATAAAGTGTCTTCATGCCCATAATCATTAAGTCTTTCGTCAAATTTTATATTTGCTAGAATTTTTTTTCCAATCAAAAAATTATTTGTCATAAACGATTTGTTGGGCTTCAAGTTTCTAGCTACAAAAGACTGACTTTCTTTTTTCATGCCATATTTCCATCGCAAAATTTTATTTTTTGCAGGTCTTAACTGCGTATAAACTGTTCCTCCACAAATAATATTTTCATTTTCTATTGCAAATAAATAAGCAGACAGAAATTCTTTTGAAACTATAAGTGAATCACAATCAATAAATAATAGATTCTCGAATTGAGCATATTTGAGGAAAAGATTTCTAATTTTTGCTCTTCCAATATTTTTTTTAAGCTCAATATAAGTGTGCTTTTTACAAGATGATTCGTTGATTATCTTAAATTCTTCTGATGAACAATCATCGATAAGAATAATTTCAATTTGACTGTTTATATTTTTTGATTGCAGTTCTAACTCATAAAGCAATTGCGAGACATTAAAATTATAAACCGGAATACATATTGATATCATAATTTTTTGGTCTGTCTCTTAAAAAATAAATTTTTCTAATAAATCATTACTCTTATGGTTGGTATTTCACCTTCTCCTACCCTAATATTATAGGTTTTGCTTAATGTAGAACCCGAAACAAATTGAGTTCCAATAATTACCGATTTTGTATAATGTTCATACGGATCTTCATCTTTTGCAATTGGCGGACATTTTTTACACTTATATGGCACTTTTATATACATTGGTTTTGGGTATAAATATGCTTCAGTAGCAGATAAAGCTTTACCATTTGCATTGGTAAATTGGAAAAAGGCTATTGCATTTTCGGGTATTTCCGTAAATGTTTCAGGCGATACATTAAATGTTCTGATATAATCACCTCCTCGGTTGGTGATTGTTGTAGTGATCCTGTAAAGATCGCTATCTTTTTTACTGTCCTTTAATACAGCATTATAACCAACTAAAATACCGTTTATTTCAATATCTTTACCGTCTTTTAAATCAACGAAACTCTGACTGAATAGAGGGTTTGCAAAAAAACTAAAGATGATTAAAAATATGTAAGCGAAATTTTTCATAATGCATACTTTTTTAATTTATAAATGAATAAGGTTAAAAATACAATTGTTTTTTTAATTTAGCAGTCAAAACATAAATATTTAATTGATTAACCTAAAGAAAACCTAATTTATTTAAATTTTAAAACTATGAAAAAGAAGTATTTGCTATTTCTTGCTTTGCCGTTTCTGATTATGAGTATTTTTTCTGCTCAAGCACAAACGGAGTCAAATTTTGTAAGCCCTAAAGATTATTTTGGCTTTCAGCCTGGAAGCGAAGGTAATTTATATACTTACGAGCAATTGATTGATTATTTAAAAATTCTCGACAAAAACTCAGCACGTTTAAAAATGGAACAAATTGGCGAAAGCCCAATGGGATTACCAATGTATATTTTGTTTATCTCTTCTGAAGAAAATATTCAAAATCTGGATAAGCTAAAAGCGATGAATAAGGAAATTATGCTTAATCCAAACCTTTCAGCAATTGACCAGACAAAATTGATAGAAGAGGCTAAAGTGTTTTTCTTAGCAACTTTATCAATGCATTCAAGCGAAGTAGGCCCATCACAAGCAGCTTCCTTAATTGCTTATGATTATGCAACAACCTCTGATCCTGAATTACTTTCTTATTTTGATGATGTGGTTTATATGATGGTTCCAAATCATAATCCCGATGGAATGGATATGGTAGTTGCAAATTACTTGAAATACAAAGGAACAAAATATGATGGAGCAACTTTGCCGGGTTTGTATCATAAATATGTTGGCCACGATAATAATCGAGATTTTATAACTCTTTCACAGTCAGATTCTCGCGCAATTTCAAGCATAACAAGTACTACTTGGTTTCCACAGGTTATGGTTGAAAAGCATCAGATGGGTTCACGCGGACCACGTTATTTTGTTCCACCTAATCACGATCCAATTGCTGAAAATATTGACCCGGGTTTGTGGAACTGGAATGGTTTGTTCGGAACAAATATGATAAAAGATTTAACGGGAGCAGGATTGAAAGGTGTTTCGCAAGGTTATGCTTTTGATAATTATTGGCCTGGTTCAACAGAAACTTGTCTTTGGAAAAATGTTATGGCTTTTTTAACTGAAGCTGCAAGTGTTGCAGATGCAACTTCCATCTATATAGAACCCAACGAATTATCGGTAAGTGGAAAAGGTCTAGCCGAATATGAAATAAGTGCCAATATGCCTGATCCTTGGATGGGTGGATGGTGGAAATTGAGCGATATTATTAATTTAGAGCTTGTTTCTACTAAATCTATCATCAAAACTGCTTCTTTTCATAAAAAAGAAATTTTGAATTTTACTAATAATTTGTGTAAAAAAGAGGTTGCCAAAGGCGAAAATCAAGCGCCTTATTATTATATTTTACCGGCAGAGCAACATGATCAAGGTCAATTAGTTGCTTTTGTAAACTTGATGTTAGAGCAGGGTATTCAGATAAGTAGATTGAGCCAGGATATTGTGCTTAATCAAACTATTTTCACAAAAGGCTCTGTTGTTGTTCCTTTGGCGCAACCTTTTCGCGCTTTTGTTAAAGAAGTGATGGAAAATCAGGAATTTCCCGTTCGTCATTATTCAAAAGATGGCCCAATGATTGAGCCTTACGATATAACTTCCTGGTCGCTACCATTACATATGGGTTTGAAATCGTTTGAGATTAATGATAAAATAGCAGAAATGTCAGGTAAGCTAAACCCTATTACTAAAAAAATTGTTATTGAAAATGATTTGCCTCCTGATGCTGATTATGTTATTTTACCTGTTGAACAAAACAGAAGTTTTGCTCTTGCTTTCCAATTGATGAGTGAAGGACAAAATGTATATCGTCTTGGTAATGACTGCGATATAGCCAAACAAGGTAGTTTTGCAGTTAAATTAAACGCAAAGAACAAGCAAAATATACAGAAGAAATTGCAAGAAAATAATGTGTTTGCAGCGTTTGCAAGTAATAAAATTGAAGGTCTAAAAGAACTTAAAAACCCTAAAATTGGTCTAATCGAAACGTGGAATCACGATATGGATGCAGGTTGGACACGTTATGTATTGGATAGTCATCATATTCAATTTCAACTAATTCGTCCTGATGAATTAAAAACACTTGATTTAGCTGCATTCAGTGTTTTAGTTTTTCCATCTTCTTCAAAAGATATTTTATTGGAAGGAAAGCGCAAAAATTCTTCCGGCGATTATTCGCCAAGTAATCTGCCACCTGAATATGCAAAAGGAATGGGCAAAGAAGGATTAAAGCGAATAATGGAATTTGTAAATAATGGAGGTAATTTGGTGAGTTGGGGAAATTCTACCGATTTGTTTATGAACCCTATGAAAATTAATATTGGAAAAGAAGAAGAGGACTTTAGTTTGCCTATCTCAAATATTTCAAGTCAATTAGAGAAAAAAGGTTTGTATGTTGCAGGCTCTCTGGCAACTGTCAAACTTGTTTTAAATCATCCACTTACATATGGATTAGAAGAAACTGCCAATGTATTTTTCAGAGGAAACCCTGTTTTTCAAACTAGTCAGCCGGGTTTTGATATTGATCGTCGCGTAATTGCTTCTTTCCCAAAAGATGATATTTGCCCAAGCGGTTATATGAAAAACGAAGAATTATTAGCAAAACTGCCTGCTGCTGTATGGATTAAAAAAGGCAAGGGACAAATGGTGTTCTATTCTTTTAGTCCTCAATTCAGGTCTTCAACAAGTGGTGCTTATAAGTTCTTGTTTAATGCTTTATTGTTGGAATAAAGGCGATTAAATGATAAAATAAACAGCGATTGGAATTTTCCTTTCGCTGTTTAAATAGTCTTCATTGTTTGTTTATGGAATTTTTATTCTTAGTCTATTTTTTTCCACTTCGTTGATTAATTGTTGTTTAACACGATTTTTATTTGCATAATCCTGTAATTTATCTACGACAAATTTAATTTTTACGATTATCTGCTTTCGTTTTTTGATGTTGAATTTTTGGCCAACAACCATTAGATCATCAAACGCAATTCCTTTTCTTTTGTTATTTATTCTCATATTGTGTCCATCAACCCATTCATTAGAACTATCATAGGAATAACAAAGGTCGAAGGCCGGGCTCAAAGACCATTGTCCTTCTTTATCCATCATAAATGAAAAATTCTTAGTATGATCGTCACAATTGTGTGCTAATACATTAAAGACCATTCTTTTGAATATTTCTTCCATTGAATCTTGACCAAGGCCTAACTTTCGAGCTGCCATAAAGTATTGTTCATAAGAGTATTGTCCAACATTATGG
>CAZTST010000052.1:0-16986 GCA_964616585.1 uncultured Draconibacterium sp. | reverse complement strand
GACGGTTTGGAGTTATAATACATACAGAGCTAAAACTTTCAGGATAATCAGTCAAAAGTTTATCGATAACTTCTTCGAGGAAGCCTTTTTGCCGTATTGTGTTCATTATTAAAAGTTTAGATTTTCAGCTTCGGCTAAAGATTTTGGATTTCCAACATCTAGCCAAACTGATTCGTCGTGAAAATAACCGTAAATATTATGAGCTTTTATTGAGGCTATATAAAAATCGATAATTGAAAATGCCGCTTTATCGGGAAATAAATCAACACATTTTGGCGAAAGGATGTGGATTCCGGAAAAGGCTGCGCGAGTATGATCATTATTTGTCCAGTCACCTTTTTTTTCTCCTGTTTTAATATTTTCCCAGGCACGTAATTGATTTTGATTATTGAAGAGCAAATAACGAGAAGTTTCTCGCTTGCGAACAGCCAAAGTAGCCAAAGCATCGGTTAAACTATGTGTATTCATCATTGCTTCCAGCGAAATATTGCTAATCACATCAACATTGTGAATTAAAACCGCTTCGCTGTCTCGAATAAAATCAGCTGCTTTTCGCAGTGCGCCACCAGTATCCAAAAGCTGGTCACGCTCGTCAGAAATATAAATATCAATTCCAAAGTTTTCATTCTTTTCCAAAAACGTAATCACCTGATCTCCAAAATGGTGAATATTAATCAGCACATTGGTAAATCCTGCATTTTTTAGTTTTTCCAACTGATGCTGAATTAATGGTTTTCCCTGCACTTCAACAAGAGCTTTTGGCTTGTCTTTAGTTAAGGGAAATAATCGAGTACCTAATCCTGCAGCAAGAAGAATGGCTTTCACTGATTCTGTTTTTTATGATGGCTAAGATACTAATTATGCGCTAAAATAGCCTTTGGGTAGAAACAAAAAAAGTCGGCTAAACCGACTTTTTTTCTTATTGCAACTTTATTTTTTTATCTAAATCTTCAACGTAATTTTTAAATTTCTTATCGGTATCAACCAAATTGTTTATCGTTTTTACGGCATGCAATACAGTTGCGTGATCTTTGTTTCCGCAATGCTGGCCGATAGTTGCTAACGACGATTTAGTGTGCTTTTTTGAGAAATACATTGCCAATTGACGCGCTTGAACAATTTCGCGTTTACGGGTTTTGCTATTTATAACATCAAGCGGCAGACTAAAGTATTCGCATACAACCTTTTGGATATATTCTATGGAGATTTCGCGATTTGTTGATTTTACATATTTATCGATGATTTGTTTTGCAAGATCGATATTTATTTCTTTTTTATTCAAAGAACTTTGCGCCATAATGCTTATTAAGGCACCTTCTAATTCGCGAATACTAGATGTAATACTGTATGCTAAATATTCTATAACATCCTGAGGCATTTCAATGCCATCGTTGTATAATTTCTTTTCAATAATGGCGATTCTCGTCTCTAAATCAGGCGCTTGCAAATCGGCAGCCAAACCCCACTTAAACCGAGAAATTAATCGGTTGTTGAAACCGGTGAGTTCCACAGGAGGAATATCCGATGTAATAACGATCTGTTTTCCATTTTGATGTAAATGATTAAAAACCTGAAAAAAGACATCCAATGTTTTTTCTTTACCTGCCAACAAATGAACATCGTCGATAAGTAAAACGTCAATCATTTGGTAGAAATGGATAAAATCGTTTTGATTACCATTACGAATACTATCAATAAACTGCGAAATAAATTGATTGGAGTGCAGATATAAAACAGTTTTATCAGGAAAATTTTCGCGAACCTGCAATCCAATTGCATGTGATAAATGTGTTTTTCCCAAGCCGGTATTGCTATACAAAAACAGTGGGTTAAAAGATGTTTTTCCGGGATTTTCAGCTACTGCGTAACCGGCTGAACGAGCAAGACGGTTGCAATCGCCTTCAATAAAATTTACAAATGAATTAGACTCAACTAATTGAGAATTTACTTTAACTTTTTTTATTCCGGGAATAATAAATGGATTTGGAATATCTTTTGTTCGAGCTTTATTCATAGTATAAGGCATTGATACGGCAGGGTTATTAATGGCTTCTTTGCTGGATGTAGGAAGTTTGATACTTTTTTTATCCAGTCCAGGCATGGAATTATCCATTATAATGCTGTACTCCAAACGACCTGTTGCGCCCAATTCTTTTTTAATTACCATGCGAATCAGCTTTATATAATGCTCTTCAAGCCATTCGTAAAAAAATTGACTGGGTACTTGAATAGTTAAAACATTGTTGACTAATTTTAATGGTTCAATGGGCTCGAACCATGTTTTAAATCCTTGAATATTAACATTATCCTGAATAAAAAGCAGACAGTTTTCCCAGACTTTAACGTGATCTTTCTCCATATTTTATGATATAAGTTAATTCAAAAAGCAATAACTAATAGTGTGGTTAAAAAAATGCTTATCTTTTCTGACTTTAAGGAAAAATACTTCCCTTAAGAACATGGCAAAAATGTATGTAAAAATGTGGAGAAAAAATATAATTTTTACTTGCTTTTCATTTATTTTTAGACTATACTAATGCCCGATAAAAATAAAAGGAACAAATTGACCAATTTTTAATTATTTCACTAGAAAATGCTTATAATTAATGATTTACAAGGGGTAAGCCGCCAAATCAATTAACAAAATTAGATATGTAAACCTGATATAAGTAATTGAAAGTATGGGTATATAATGCCTTGAATTTTTAATCAAAATTTTTGAAAAAAAATAGTAATTGCGAAACTTCAACAAACCAAAAATCGACTTTTGTCCGTTTAGCAAAAATCCATAAAAAAAGGTCACAAAAATTAGGTCTCTTTATGAACTTTTAAACATACTTCTTAACAAAATTTATATGCTTTAAAGTAAATATTCTTCTTCAAAAAAACTAATTATATTTTCTACTTTTGCAGAACATGCTGCCAAATAGACAGACATAAATAAAAGAACGATTTTTGTATGATTTGCAAGCCACAAAGAAAATGATTAGCATGAAAACAGTTGCGATTTATCGTTTTAATATTGAAAGTTTATAAAGGCAATTTCCTTATGCTGGAAGGTCAAATAAAAAAAACAAAATATAAGAGATGAAGCAGTTTTTTAAAAAATTAATGGGGAGTAAGTCCCAACGCGATATAAAAGAAATTAATCCAATTCTTGAAAAAACCTTAGAAGCTTATCCCCACATTTCAACTTTAAGTGCCGATGATTTACGCGCAAAAACCTTTGAGTTTAAGCAAAAAATTAGTGCCGCTTTAAAGGATGTTAATAGTGAAATCTTTGATTTAAATAGGGAAATTGAAGAAAATCAGGATATTAGTATTGATGAAAAAGAAAATATTTACGTGCAAATCGACAAGCTTAATGAAAAGCTATACGAAATAACTCAGGAAACTCTTAACGAAATTCTTCCCGAAGCTTTTTCAGTGATTAAAGCAACTGCTGCACTTTTTAAAGAAAATGATGAAATTGAGGTAACGGCTACTCAACACGACAGAGATCTAGCTGCCAGATTCGATAATGTAAACATTCGCGGAGAAAAAGCCTATTATAAAAATGAGTGGATGGCGGGCGGAAACCTTATTAAATGGGATATGGTGCATTACGATGTTCAGCTTATTGGAGGAATTGTATTACATCAGGGAAAAGTAGCCGAAATGGCAACTGGTGAAGGAAAAACTCTGGTAGCAACTTTACCCGTATATTTAAATGCATTGTCAGGCAATGGCGTGCATTTAGTTACCGTGAACGATTATCTTGCCAAACGTGATGCTGAATGGATGGGCATGCTGTACGAATTCCACGGATTAAAAGTTGATTGTATCGATAAACATCAGCCTAACTCCGAAGAGCGACGAAAAGCTTATTTGGCTGATATTACTTATGGAACAAATAACGAATTTGGCTTTGATTATTTGCGTGATAATATGACCAGTAATCCTGACGAGCTGGTTCAACGCAAACATAATTATTCTATTGTTGATGAGGTCGACTCCGTTTTGATTGATGATGCAAGAACACCATTAATTATTTCCGGCCCAACTCCTAAAGGCGACAATCAGGAATTTGAAGCATTGAAACCAAACATCGAACGTTTGTATCAAGCTCAAAGGAAGTTAGTTACCTCGATTCTTGCCGAATCAAAAAAAATATTAAGCTCAAATCCCAATGATGAGCAAGAGAAAAAAGGAGGTGAACTTCTTTTTAGAGCTTTTCGCGGATTGCCAAAAAATAAAGCATTAATCAAGTTCTTAAGCGAACCCGGCATGAAAACTCTCATGCAAAAAACCGAGAACTTTTATATGGCAGAGCAAAACAAGCATATGCATATTATTGATGATGAGTTATTTTTTGTTATCGATGAAAAACATAATTCTATTGACCTGACAGATAAAGGGATTGATTTAATGACTGCATCCTATGATGAAACAGATTTTTACATCTTACCTGATATTGGTGCCGATATTGCAGATCTTGAAAAAAAGAATTTGCAACCTACTGAAAAGGCTCAGCAAAAAGCCGAGCTTTTAAGGAATTATGCTATAAAATCAGAACGTGTACACACTGTAAATCAGCTTTTAAAAGCTTATGCGCTTTTCGAGATAGATGTAGAATATGTGATTATCGACAATAAAATTAAAATTGTAGATGAGCAATCAGGCCGTATTATGGAAGGCCGTCGTTATTCTGATGGATTGCATCAGGCGATTGAAGCTAAAGAAAACGTAAAAATCGAAGCCGCTACACAAACTTATGCTACTGTTACACTTCAGAACTATTTCCGAATGTATAGTAAACTTTCAGGAATGACCGGTACTGCTGAAACGGAAGCTGGAGAATTATGGGATATTTATAAATTAGATGTTGTTGTTATTCCAACAAACAGACCTATTACTCGCGACGACAGAGAAGACTATGTATTTAAAACTACACGTGAAAAATTCAATGCTGTTACCGACGAAATTGTTGCTTTAGTTGAAAAAGGAAGACCCGTTTTGGTTGGTACAACATCTGTTGAAACATCTGAATTATTAAGCCGAATGCTTAATCGTAAAGGCATCAAACACAATGTTTTAAATGCTAAATTGCATCAGCGGGAAGCTGATATTGTTGCTCAAGCTGGTAAGCCGGGCACAGTAACTATTGCAACCAATATGGCTGGTCGTGGTACCGATATAAAGATTACAGAAGAAGTTAAAAAAGCAGGTGGTTTGGCTATAGTTGGAACAGAACGACATGAGTCTCGACGTGTTGACAGACAGCTTCGAGGACGTGCCGGACGACAAGGAGATCCAGGAAGTTCACAATTTTTTGTTGCTCTAGACGATAATCTGATGCGTATGTTTGGCTCGGAACGAATTGCCAAAATTATGGATAGATTAGGCTTAGAAGAAGGAGAAGTTATTCAACATTCGATGATTACCAAATCTATTGAGCGCGCACAAAAGAAGGTCGAAGAAAATAATTTTGGTGTTCGTAAACGTTTGCTTGAGTATGATGATGTAATGAATACTCAACGTGAAGCAATATACACAAAAAGAAGACATGCTCTTTATGGCGATCGTTTGGCTATTGATATTTCGAATATGCTTTTCGATTATATTGAGTTATTGGTTGCCGAATATAAAGATCTGGCAGATTACGAAGGATTAAATATGGAATTGTTAACCACTGTTTTAGTTGAAGCTCCTTTCGATAGTGAAACTTTTGTAAGTAGTTCGGAAGAGGAACTTTCCCAACAAATTTTCGATCTTGTTTACGATAATTATAAATTGAAATCGAAAGCAATTGCGCAGAAAGTATATCCTGTAATTAAAGATGTGCTTGAAAACAAAACCACTTACGAAAACATAGCCATTCCAATAACCGATGGTGTAAAAACACACAATATAATTACCAATCTCGAAAAAGCATATAACGATAGTTTAAAAGAAATTCCTCTTTCAATAGAAAAAGGTCTGACACTCAGCATTATCGATAATGCTTGGAAAGAGCATTTACGCGAATTGGACGATTTAAAACAATCGGTTCAAAATGCTACTTACGAACAAAAAGATCCTCTATTGATTTATAAATTCGAATCGTTTAATCTTTTCAAAGAAATGGTTCAAAGAAACAATAAAGAGATAAGCAGCTTTCTGATTAAAGGAGATTTACCAAAACAACAAACTACTTTGCGTGAAGCAAAATTACCTCAAATCAATCGAAACCTAAAAGAAGGTAGAGACGATTTACTTTCTCAATCTCATTCCGATACGCAAGCAAAACAAAAACCACAACCTGTTAAAGTGGAAAAACAAGTGGGTAGAAACGATACTTGTCCTTGCGGAAGTGGGAAAAAATATAAACATTGTCACGGAAAAGGATTATAAATTAAAAGCCGGTTTTGCCGGTTTTTTTTGTGCGCTAATTACTATCTTTACGGTGCTGATAAACCTCAATAACATATGCCAAATAATTATAATAAATTCATTTATTTTAGATTAGTGTTTGTCATTTTTATTTTGACGAATATTCCCTTTGCTTCACCGCTTTCAGGGCAAACCAATGTTATTGACAGCTTGCAAACCCTATTGAAAAAACGTACGGAAAGTGACACCCTAAAAGTAAATTTGTTAAATGAAATTGCTTCGAAAACATTTAGATATAGTCTGGAAGATGCACGTAAATATGCTGAAGAAGCTAAAGAATTGGCGGATGAATTGTATTATATAAAAGGGCAAGCAGAGAGCAGAAAAAATATTGCCTTCTATTATATCAACAAAGCTGATTATGCCAAGTCGCTGACTAACTATTCAGAAGCCTATGAACTGTATCAAAAGATTGACGATAAAAACAGAATGGCTCTATGTATGAATAATATAGGGATTATCTATAAATATCAGGGCAAATTCAATCAGGCCATTGAAGCATACATAGAAGCTTTAAATATTAGAACGCAGGCCGGAGACAAATATGGCGTTTCGTCTACTTTAACAAATATCGGAGTAAATTATTATTCAAAAGGTGACTTTACAAATGCGCTTGAATTCTATCAAAAGGCATTAAAAATTAATTATGAAATTAACGATAGCAATTTAATTCAAATTACTTTAAATAATATTGGAGTCATCATTCAAAATCAAGGTGATTTATTACACGCGCTAGAATATTTTAATAACTCATTGGCGATTTGCGAAAAATTAAATGACCAAGAAGAACTAGCTAAAGCTGTAGAAAATATTGGTGTTGTGTACTTTCTTATGAAAGATTTTCCCAAATCTTTGGAATACTATCAAAAAGCCCTTGCGCTACGGCAAGAAAGAGGCAACAAAGCGGCGACGGGAAATCTTCTTAATAATATTGGCAATCTATTCCAGCAGCAATCGGAGTATTCAAAAGCATTAGATTATTATCAACAAGCAATTGAATTAGGAGAAGAAATTGGTTATATAAAAGTAAGCGTTAAAAGTTATTATAATATTGGAACCCTGTTTGTTGATCAAAAAGAGTTTTTGAAATCATCAGAATATTTCGAAAAAGCATTAAAAATTGCTACTGAAATTGATTTGAAAGAAGAAATTTGTGAAAACACCAATATGCTTGGTTTTATAAATTATAAACTATCGAATCTGAACAAAGCCTTTAGCTATAGCAAAAAAGCCTTGCAAATGGCTAATGAAATTGGCAGTGCAAAATTGCAAAAGGAGTGTTATGATGTTCTTTCTCAGAGTTCTGCCGGACTTGGGCTTTACAAAGATGCCTATAAGTATCAGGTAAAATTTAAAATGCTGACAGATAGCCTTTTAAATGAAAGTAATATTAAAGAAATAACAAATCTTCAAAACCAATTTCTTTTTGAAAAAGAAAAGGAAGTTATCACATTAGAACAACAAAAAAAGGAAGTCATTCTGAAAGAAGAAGCGCGTCATCAAAAGTTGCTTAGAAATACGTTCATCATTGGCTTTACTATTGTGCTGATTCTTGGATTAATCATTCTGCACTTCTATCGGAAAACAAAAAAAATAAACCAAAAACTTATTGAACAAAATGCCATCATTTTAAAACAAAAAGAAGAGAAAGAACTCTTGGTAAAAGAAATTCATCATCGCGTAAAAAACAATCTGCAAATTATTTCAAGTCTGTTTGACCTGCAATTGCGAAATACGGATAATCCTGATACTAAATCTACTCTGATTGACGGACTTAACCGTGTGAAATCCGTTGGTCTTATTCATCAGTTATTATACCAAAGCGATGATATTATCTTTATTGATTTCGAAGATTTCGTAAAAAAACTGCTGGATCATATTATATCTTTCGCAACAGACAAGCCAATTCACCAAACAATCCAAATTCCACCAGGGCTTAATTTTGATATTGCTACAACACTCCCATTGGGATTAATTATAACCGAACTTTTAACCAATGCTTTTAAATACGCTTTTGATAAAGTAGAAAGATGTTCTGTTTCCGTAAAACTTGAAGCTATTAATGAAAATCAATACAAACTTGAAATAAGCGATAACGGCGGCGGACTTCTCGAGGAATTTGATTTTGACTCTTCTAAAAGCCTAGGATTAAGGCTTGTCAGAACATTAAGCAGTCAACTTTCAGGTAAAATAGAGTATAAATATGATAAAGGTGCTAAATTTGTTTTAATTTTCTTAAAAAGAGCTCCGCATGACTAAGATAAAAATACTGGTTGTTGAAGATGAGTCGGTTGTTGCCATGATGATTGCCGACCTGTTAGAAGATCTTGGTTATGAGGTTCTTGAGCCAATTTCTAATTATAAAGATGCCATTGAATGTCTAAATAATGAGCAGCCCGATATTGCTATACTTGATATTGATCTCAAAAGCAAAAAGAGCGGCATTGATATTGCACATTATATTAATAAAAACATCCAAATCCCTTTTATTTTTTTAACCTCTCTAGCAGATTCCCGTACGGTTGACCAAGCCAAAAAGCTCAATCCTCCGGCATACTTGATGAAGCCTTTTAAAAGTGATGATTTATACACTTCTATCGAGATGGCATTGTATAATTTTAAACCAAACACTAAATGTCAAAAGAACTTTCAAAATACAGTAATCAAAGATGCTTTCTTTGTAAAGGGAACTCATTTATTTCACAAGGTAAAATTTTCTGAAATCCTGTTTGCTAAAAGCGAACATATTTATGTGGAACTTCAAACTCGCGAAGGCCAAAAACATTTGGTAAGATCCAATATGAATGATTTGATAGAAAACTTACCTGCCAATTTTTTCCGTGTTCACCGTTCCTATATTATTAACCTCGACTACTTGGATAGTATTAATCAACTTTATATTATTATTCAGGGGAGACAAATTCCGATAGGAAAAAATTACCGTCAACTTCTTTTGCAATTAATCAATATTAAATAATACGATTAGAAACCTTTGCAAAACTAAAAAGAACCGTCATTTCAATCGAAGGGAGAACTTTCAAAGGCCTGTTTTTAAGTATAATAAAAAAAATTCATTTCATTTGGAATGACAGAACAGAGGTTTTGCAAAGGTCTCGATTAATAAATTAAGTATTCCTTTCGTAACATCATATCCAACTTTCGTAACATTTTATTGTGTTTTCTTCTCAAATGGCTAAAATTTGTGCCGGTATATTTAAATCGCATAAAACAGCTATTTTGAAAATAAAACTGAATAAATCATGAAAAAACTAATACTATTTATTTTTCTTAGCATTTTACTACTTAGCTTTAGTAATATTAATGCACAAAACAGAGTTTTAAGTTTTGATGGCGTAGATGATTACATTGATGTTCAACCATCAGTACCTTCTTTTTCATCTGTCATTACAATTGAAGCATGGATTAAAACCACAGCTTCAAAAGGTGAAAATGATATTATTTGCTGGGGCGGACAAAATGCCGATAACGTTCAGTTTAGAACTTCCGGTGGAAAACTTCAACTTGGCTTAGATGACTATGGTGTTGGCTGGCAAGTTGTTGAAAATTCTCAATTGGTAAATACAGGTGAATGGATTCATATAGCTGCAGTTAAGAATGGAACAGCGGTGTCGTTATATGTTAATGGTATTCTAGATGGCTCCGGCACACTTTCGGCATCTTTAAGTCTTAGTAGTTTTGTGATTGGACGATATGGAGGGTCAAATTATTATTACGACGGGTTTATTGAAGAAATTCGCATCTGGAGCGATGTTCGCACTCTAAGCGAAATCCAAGATAATATGAATAAGCAATTAGTGGGTAATGAAGCAGGCCTGGTTGCTTACTATAAATTAAATGAAACAACCGGAACAACGGCAAATGATTCGCAAAGTTCAGGAACTTATGATGGAACGCTTTCCGGGTTTACATTTGATACGGGCTCAGTTGTTGAAAGCGTTTGGGATAATATTGTTTATGTTAATCATGCTGCAAGCGGAACGGATAATGGAACATCTTGGGCAAATGCATATACTTCTTTACAAACAGCTATGGAAAATACTTCCTCGGGATATGAAATTTGGGTTGCAAAAGGAACTTATAAGCCTTCAAAAGAAGTTGATGGAACAACTGACACGCAAAGAAAATATTCTTTCGAAATGACTGATGGCGTTCAAATGTATGGCGGTTTTACCGGAACTGAAACTGCAGTTTCCGAGAGAACAGATTATAGCCATAGCGGAGCAAATGAAACCATATTAAGCGGCGACCATAACGGAAATGATGTGATTACCGGAAGCGGTGAAACATTATCGATAAGCAATAATACTGATAACAGTTATCATGTTATTTTTCATTATGACACTCACATTGCAACCGGCGAAGCCGTGCTCGACGGCTTTACTGTAACAGGCGGAAATGCCAATCTTGCTGGAAATCCATGGGACGATGGGGGTGGCTTATACAATAATAGTGGACAAACCCCTACACTGAATAATTGTTATTTTGTTGGAAATAGTGCACTCGATAATGGCGGTGCAATGATGAATGTAAATTCTGATGGAATGAGCATTACCAATTGTACTTTTGATAAAAACTACGCCACAGACGATGGAGGTGCAATTTCAAATTATAGTTCAGATGCTTTAATTACCAATTGCCTTTTTTACGGTAATAGGGCAATTTCGAATGGTGGTGTAGTATATAATTATTCTGCTTCTGCACCAAATTTTACAAGCTGCACAATTACCGAAAATTCTGCTGTTTCGGGAGGGGGAATTTATAATGATGAAAATTCAGATATTAGCATTTCAAACACTATTGTTTATGGAAACACCATAACCGGTGTTGGACCTCAAATTAGAAATTACGATAATAGCAATCTTACATTATCATACTCAGATATTGAAGGTGGAATTTCTACCGGAATATACAGCACGGTTGGTGGAAGTACAATAGACAGTGGTGGTAACATTGAAACAGACCCTAAATTTATTGGAAATAACCTAAATGCAAATCATCCATATGCTATTACGGGATTATCACCTTGTGCCGATGTAGGAAGCGATGCGGCTAATACGGAAACATATGACATTAGAGGTTCTGGATTTGGCAGAAAACTATCTAAAACCGATGGTTCAACTGGCACAATAGATATTGGTGCATATGAATACAAATATAATAGTGATTGGCTATACATTCCAATTTTTGTCGATATTGATGCTTCCGGAGGCAGCAATAATGGTTCAACTTGGGCTAACGCTTACACATCATTTCAATCCGCATTGAGTGTAGCAAGTTCTGGTAACTATATATGGGTAGCAGAAGGTACGTATCATCCAAGTGTAGATGAAAATGGAGAGGTGAATGTAAATACTCGTTTACATACATTCCAAATGAAAAACGAAGTAGAAATTTATGGTGGTTTTGCAGGTACAGAAACAAAAACCTCACAACGGTCAGATTTTGGTGTTGGCGGAGTTAATGAGGCTATTTTAAGTGGCGATATATTGGGAAATGATGCAATTGTCGGTGTTGGTGCTACCTTACAAATATGGAACAAATTTGATAATTGTTACAATGTGTTTTATCATCCGAATGGAACAAATCTTACCGGCACGGCAGTTCTTGACGGATTTACATTGAGGGGGGCTAGTGCTGATGGTAGCTATCCACATAATGTGGGTGGAGGGATGTATAATAAGTCTTCTTCTCCAAGTTTAACGAATTGTACTTTGACAGGTAATTATGCTGTGCAGGGTGGAGGAATGTATAATGATAGTTCTTCCCCAAATTTAACCAATTGCACTATCTCAAGTAATTTGACTACTACTAGTGATGGAGGTGGAATGTATAACGCAAATTCTTCTTCCCCAGTTTTAACCAACTGCAATATCGCTGGTAATTCTTCACGTTTTGGCGGTGGAATGTATAACACATCTTCTTCTACTCCAACAATAACTAACTGCACTATCTCAGATAATGCAGCTACAAATGGTAATGGTGGTGGTATATATAATCATCAAGTTTCCCCAAACATTACAAACAGCATTTTCACAGGTAATACGGCTAGTACATGGGGCGGGGGGATAAATAACGCAGCTGCTTCCCCAAATATAATTAGCTGTACTTTATTAGGAAATACGGCACAATATGGTGGGGGGATTTGTAATCAAAGTTCATCCTCCCCAATTATTAAAAACACAATATTGTGGGATAACACAGCAACTTCTAATAGTACTAGAAACGAAGTTTACAATATCACCCTTAGCACACCAACATTTTCACATTGTGATATTAAAGGAAGTGGTGGTAGCGCTAGTTGGAATGTTAGTTCCTTTGGAACAGACGGCGGGAATAATATAGATTCCGATCCTTTATTTGTTGGCTCCGGCGATCACCCTTATTTAATACTTGGAGATTCTCCCTGTGCTGATGTTGGAAGTGATGTCGCAAACAGCGAAACTTATGATATCAGAGGAGAAGGATATAGCCGAAAACTTTCCAAAACAGATGGCTCCACAGGCACAATTGATATGGGAGCTTATGAATATCTGTTTGGTACAGACCCTGCTAATCCAACTACAACCTGGACAGGTGCTGTTGATAACGACTGGACAAATGCAGCTAACTGGGACAATGGCGTTCCTGCCGGCAATCTAAATGTTGTTATTCCAAACGGCAATAATGTTGAGTTTAGCGGAGCTGTTAATAGTGATAATTTAGAAATAGAAGCTGGTGGTACTTTAACCATAAGTAGTGCAGGTTCTTTAACTTCAGGTGGAAATGTTACTATTAAATCTAGTTCCTCTGCGAGCGGATCATTAATTCTTAGTGGAAATTATTCCGGTTCAGATATTACATATCAACGTTATATGCTTGCAAATCAATGGCATATGTTTGGTTCTCCACTAACAGGACAATCAATAAATAGCTTTTTAACTGATGCAAATAATGCAATAATAGTTGATGGTAGTGGAAACTATAGTATGAAACACTATACTGAAAGTCCTGAAGCATGGAGCGCAAATTATACCACTGCTACTTCAGGTAATATTGCATTAGGATCAGCTTATGTAGTTAAACGTAGCACTGAAGGTGCAATTAGTTTAATTGGGCAACCTAATAATACTACTGTAAATTCAACCATTACACGAGGCGATTTTGGATGGAATTTACTTGGAAATCCTTTTACATCTGCTATTGCAGCAAAAACAGGAACTGCAAATGGTGATAATAATTTAATTACGGTTAATACATCTATTTTAGATGAAAATTATGCTGCTATTTATGTTTGGGAAGAAAATACTCTAGACCCAACAAACACCAATAATTACAAATTTATCAACCAAACAGGAGTGGGCTCTACTTTGGCTCAAGATTATTTACAAGTTGGACAAGGCTTTTTCATTAAGGCTACAGTAGGAGGAGGTTCTTTTACAATGACTCCTGCAATGCAAAGTCATCAAACAACTGTTGCTTTTAAAGCCAGCGAAAGCGATTGGACAAGCATTACATTAAATGCAGAAATAAGCAATGCAAAAGCTAGCACAGGTATTCTTTATCGCGATGATATGACTAAAGGATTAGATGTAGGTTTTGATGCGGGTTTATTAAATAGTTATCCTGCTTTTGCACTATACACTCGTTTATTGGAAGACAATGGAGTAGATTTTGGCCTTCAGTGTTTACCAACAGATTTTGATAATCTGATTATTCCAATTGGTCTGGATGCAAAAGCCGGTGAAATCGTAAGCTTTAGCACTGACGCAATAAATTTGAGCGAACAATATGCTGTTATTCTGGAAGATAGAGTAAGTAATACTTTTACCAGCTTAAGCGATGAAGGTGTATATAATATTCTTTTAACCGATGATATTGATGGAATCGGACGTTTCTTTGTTCATACAACATTTAAATCGGCTTTAGGATTTGATGATTTATCTGTTGAAAACGCTTTCCAAGTATTTAGTTCAAGCAGAGATAATCAAGTGGTAATTCGTGGAGAAGTAGCAGCAAATACTACAGCAAAGATTTTCAGCATTACAGGAAAGCTAATGGAAGAAATTAGTTTAAAACAAAGCACTGAAAATCGTATTTCGTTTAACAAAGAATCCGGAATTTATATTATTCAAATTGCTAACACAGAGGGAGCTTTTGTTCAGAAATTTTCTTGGGTGAAATAAAAATAGTACCTGATATTATTGGATTTAAACCCTAAAATTAGGTCGTCATTAATTACACCGACCTTAAGATCGGTGTAATTGATTCGCAAATGAAAATGGACTTTAGTCCAAAAAAAGAGATCTATATTTAAAGAATCAAACTGATGAAAAATAAAAAGATAAAAAACCAAAAAATTAAAAAAGAGATCACAAGAAAAGATGCGCTTAAAAAAATGGGCGCTTATGCTGCAGTTACTGCATTAGGAACTATGGTGCTTTTAAGTCCAAAATCTGCTCAAGCAACATCTACATCTCCCCTGCCACCAAGCAGAAGACAACGGAGATAAAATGACATTTTGGACTCTAAATTTAGAACCTTGATTTGCCTTGGCTTAGTGACGGTAAGAAAATTGCTTTGAGTTAGGTTTGCATACAAATGAACTAAGCCCTTGCGGACGCGGCAAAAAATATAAGCAGTGCCATGGAAGAGGATTATAAATTTAATACTTGTCTTTCCGGCTTTTTTAAAAACCTGTCATGTTTCTTTTAATCTGACAGACCGATGCAACATCGATTGTTTATATATTATTTAGTAGTACGGTTTTGCAATTCATTTTCATATTTGTAATAATCCATCGAAATTAAATAAGGAAGAACTTTTGATTTTGAGCACTATACAAATATATAACATTTTAATAAATCAATCCTAATTGAGGGTATATAGTTTATTTTAATCTAGGCAAGTTGTTGGTGAATTCTTAATTAAAACGATGAATTAACTAATATTATCGAAAAATTACATTCGTATTTTATAATTCAATTTTAACTCATTTATTTGAAAATCAAATCGCAAATGGTTATTACACTTTATATTATGATAAACAGATAGTATATACATTAATAAATTAGCATCATCACGAATAAAAAAAACTCCTTCCGGATTATCCAAAAGGAGTAAAAAAAACTAAATGAAATTAATATTATTTCTTTTCAACTACTGCTTTTGATTTATCGCAGCAAGCTTTTTCTGTTGTTTTTGCTGTTTTTTCACAAGCAGCTTTTGCTTCAGTAGTACATTCTTTTTTTGCTTCAGTAGTACATTCTACTTTTGCCGTTTTTTCAGTTTTAACTACTTTTTTCTTTTCAACCTTTTGAGTTTGCGGCACTTTTTCTGTGCCATCGGTTTGGGCATTTAATGTAAAAGAAACTGCAAAAACAAAGGCTAAAGCAACAACTCCGTAAACTAATTTTTTCATAATTTTATATTTTATTGTTTTAAACAAAAATCCAGATTTACAAACAAAATCTATCGGCCGGATAATCATCCAGATGGTGGCAAATATATAACAGACTATATCATTTTGGTGTTAACCTCATGTTAAGAACTGTTAACGAGCTGTTAAATCGAATATGAAAATTGAATATTTCAGCTAATTTTGACAAATTATCAATTTTGCATCAAATCTGAGAATATTATTATGAAAAAACGTACGGGTCTATTACTTATAGTTCTTACCTCTTTCGCCATTATTGGAATTGCAATTTCTCAGGTATATTGGATTAAAAATGCTTATGAACTTAAAAGAGATCAGTTAGATAAGCGCATCCTGATGGGTTTGAAAGCAGTGTCTAACACCCTGTTTGAGATGCAGAATAATCCGGAAGAACATCAGATTTTTCTAAAAAATTACAACAATTACACTCCGGCAATAATATTTGAGCACCTGAATTATTCACTTATAGATTCCTTGCTTATGAGCGAATTTGTCTGTATGAAAATTGGTTACGATTTCGAATACGGTGTCTATCTAAATGGCACCAACAAATTAATTGGTGGAAATTTCAAGCATTTTGAGCAACAAATTCTTAGCTCTGAATATAAAGCATCACTAAGTTGTTTACATAGCGGATCGCCTTATTTTTTAGCAATCTATCTTCCACAGACTAACAATATGGTTTTGCGAGACATGATTGCCGGATTTATACTTACCGGCTTATTAGTTTTAATTATTGGCTTTAGTTTTATTTATACGGTAATCATCACCTATCGGCAAAAAAAGGTTAGCTTGATGAAAAACGATTTTGTAAACAATATGACCCATGAATTTAAAACTCCTATTGCAACGGTTTCTTTAGCTAGTGAAATGCTTTTACGACCTGAAATTCAAAATAATAGTGTAAAAATAAAAAAATATGCGCAGGTAATTTACGATGAAAATATACGCTTGAAAAATCAGGTAGAACAGGTTTTACATATGGCTGTTTTTGACAAAGGCGATTTTAAAATCGGGAAAAAGGAATTGGATGTTCACCAACTATTAGATGAAATTGTTCGTAATTGTGAAATCTTTATCCATGAGCGAAATGGAAGTATTAAGGTAATTTATTCTGCTGCTGGTTGAAAAATTAGAGC
>CAZTST010000051.1:0-16988 GCA_964616585.1 uncultured Draconibacterium sp. | reverse complement strand
ACGCTTGTTAATGGTAAAAGTTAGGCAATAACGCAAAGTATATTTAAGGGAAAATTCGGATTAAATACAATTTAATTTCTTGTTCCCGATTTGAAAAAAGGAATCTATTTTTTACTTTTTAAAACTGGTAATCAAGCACTAACATCTAAAAAAATCATTGTTCAATAGATACTACAAATCCGTAAAAATTATGCTGATAGTCATAGGATGAATTGAAACAAGCTTCTAATGCAAATGGCTCTTTCAATAAGTCATCCTATGACTCATGGATATAAGGAGAACAAAAAACTGTCAGAAATTAAAATCTGATAAGTTTAATTCTCTATTTTCCTGTTAGAGTTTTGGGAATTCTTCCATTTAAAATTGATTCGGAGCGAAGTCTTCTTCCAACAATACGCTCAACCATTGCTCCTATTTCCAAAACTTTATCAATATCTAAATTTGTTTCAATACCCATTTCATCCATCATAACTACCATATCTTCAGTAGATACCAATCCAACTAAATTCGAATCTTTATAATAATATGCACCTGTTCCGGCAACAGGAACACCACTCACAAAATTTGCTGGTTGTCCACCAATTCCACCCATAGTTGACTCATAATTAGTCATTCCTGCCTGTAAAGCAGCTAAAACGTTTGCAAGTCCCCAACCTCTAGTTGTATGAAAATGAACAATATGCTTATCAGGTTTTTGGAAATGATCCATCAACATAGAATAATAACGATAAACTCGATCTGGTGATGCAGAGCCATCGTGATCGGCATGTTCAACATCATTAGCACCAATATCTAACCAACGTTTAGTAAATTCAATAGCTTTTTCCATTTTGGTTGGGCCTTCAATTGGGCAGCCCCAAATAGTACTTACTGTTCCATTTACTTTAATTCCGGCTTTATGCGCATTTTTGATTTGCTCTTCGGCCATTTTCCAATAATCTTTTAAGGATAGACCTGAATTCTTTTTATGATGCGACTCACTGGTGGAAACCATAAATAAAATTCGATCAGGGCCATAACCATCTAATTTTGCTTGAATTGCACGTTCAACTGCTTTTTCGCGAATAGTAATTGCAGTGAGGCTAACTCCTCCTATCAAATCTTTTACTTTTTTAGAATTTCGGATTCCTTTAAAAAGATTGTCGCAATCTTTAAATTGTGGCATTCCTTTTGGATTTCCATAATTCGACACTTCAATATGTTTAAAACCAGCCAGAATAAGCTGCTCTAAAGTCCAAAGCTTTGCTTCGGTTGGAATGTATTTTTCTTCGTGCTGGAAACCATCGCGAACTGTTATGTCTCCTATGGTTACTTTTTTTGGGTAATTCATGTTCTCTTTTTTTGGGGTTATTCAATTAAAAGCTTGAAACTTTATTTTACTTTGTGAACCTTCGTGATTTACTTTGTGTTCTTTGTGGTTAAGCGAATTTTACCACTCCCGAAGGGATACCATTGGCAAAGGCCGCTCAAAGGATTGCACAAAGCACTCTAAGCAATG
Organism: uncultured Draconibacterium sp.; assembly: GCA_964616585.1. GTDB lineage: Bacteria > Bacteroidota > Bacteroidia > Bacteroidales > UBA12170 > UBA12170. Next base: position 15,490 of record CAZTST010000051.1, on the reverse strand, counting down.
CTAAAGTCGCATTTCAGGAATTTCACCTTCAACAATTAATGGAGCTCCTGTTTTATCAATAATTTCTTGAACTTCTACACCAGGAGCTCGTTCCAAAAGTTTAAAACCATTTTTAGTAACTTCAATAACTGCTAGATCGCTTACAATTTTTGTTACGCATCTAACACCAGTTAAAGGAAGCTTACACTCTTTTAGCAATTTCGGATTTCCATCACGATCAGTATGTGTTGTAGCAACGATAATATTTTTTGCAGCAGCAACCAAATCCATAGCGCCACCCATTCCTTTCACCATTTTTCCGGGGATTTTCCATGAAGAAATATCGCCTTTGTCGGTTACTTCAAAAGCTCCAAGAACAGTTAAATCAACATGACCTCCACGAATCATCGCAAAACTCATTGATGAATCAAAAAAAGATGAACCGGGAATAGTAGTAACAGTTTGTTTTCCGGCATTTATTAAATCTGCATCGGCTTTGCCTTTTTCGGGGAAAGGACCAATTCCCAGTAATCCATTTTCCGATTGAAGTATAACTTCCATTCCTTCGGGAACAAAATTTGCTACGAGAGTTGGTATTCCTATTCCCAAATTTACGTAATAACCATCTTTTAATTCCTGAGCAATACGTTTTGCTATTCCGTTTTTATCTAAACTCATTTTTTCTTGTTTTAGATTTTAAAATATATTTCTCTGTGAAACTCTGTGGTTCTCTGTGAAACTCTGCGTAATAGCTATACCACTGCCAAAGGCATTCCATCGGAAAAAGGCACACAAAGGCTTCACAAAGGCCCACAAAGTTACTACTTGAATCCATCAAATTAATTACCTAGTCGTTTCAAATTCAATACGTTTTTCATAATCAACACCTTGGAAAATTCGTTGAACAAAGATTCCGGGCGTATGAATTTGATTTGGGTCGAGTTCACCTGCCGGCACTAATTCTTCTACTTCGGCAATAGTAATTTTTCCTGCCATCGCCATTGCTTGATTAAAATTATTTGCAGTATGACGATAAATAAGATTTCCCATTGTATCTCCTTTCCAGGCTTTTACAATTGCAAAATCGGCTTTAAGCCAATGCTCTAAAAGATGCATTTTCCCATCAAATTCGCGTACTTCTTTGCCTTCGGCAACTTCGGTTCCAAAACCTGCAGGAACGAAAAATGCAGGAATTCCAGCACCTCCGGCACGAATTCTTTCGGCTAAAGTTCCTTGAGGAATTAAATCTACTTCCAATTCGCCTTCTAAAAGCTGACGTTCAAATTCTTTATTTTCACCGACATAAGAAGAAATCATTTTTTTGATTTGATGCTTTTTTAAAAGCAAACCTAACCCAAAATCATCAACACCTGCATTATTCGAAATACAGGTTAAATCTGTTAATTCACTATCAACCAAAGCATTGATTGTGTTTTCAGGAATTCCACTCAAACCAAAACCACCCAACATAAAAGTTTGGCCGTTTTGCATTCCGGCAATTGCTTCTTTTGCGTTTTTAACTACTTTGTTCATACTCTTAATTTATATGGAGATTATACTAACCAATATCATTTAAATCTTGAATGGCATAATCTGTCCAAATTACAACACCCATTTTTTAAGCTTTTTTTTAGCTTCTTCTTTTGAATTAATTCTTTCGTTTTTTGAATCATCTTGCCCTTTTTGTACCTTTTCAATAAATATCAAGTGATCAATCATCTGGTCAATACTAATATTTTCTGGAAGGTTCTTTAAAGAATTCTTTATTTGAGTTTTTGTAATCATTTCCAAAAATTTAATTCAAAGATAGTGAATTTTATCTTGGTCAAAAAGCTTTGCCATTATTTACTTAAATGCCTAACAACCAATATATCGCGAAATTACCAATCTCTGTATTTCACTTGTTCCTTCACCAATTTGAAGCAAACGCTGATCGCGATAAAAACGCTCAACCGGATAATCTTTCATCAAGCCATAACCGCCATGAATTTGAACAGCTTCGTCAGCAACTTCACGCGCTATTTCTGAACAATATAGTTTTGACATAGCCGCTTCTTTAGCAAATGGTTTTCCTTCGTCTTTTAACCAGCAGGCTTTATAAAGTAAATTTCTGCCCAATTCTATTTTCATTGCCATATCGGCCAATTTAAAAGCATTAATTTGGAATTTACTGATAGGCTTGCCAAATTGCTTTCGTTCATTAGAATATCGCAAAGCTTCTTCAAAAGCACCTTGTGCCAAACCTAAACCCATAGCAGCAATTGAAAGACGACCGTTATCCAAGGTTGACAACATAATTTTTGATCCTTCACCCACTTCGCCTAAAAGATTCTCTTCCGGAACTTGACAATCATCAAAATACAATTCTGCAGTATCTGATGCACGCCACATCATTTTGCCATGCATTTGAACACGTTTAAAGCCATTTGTTCCTTTTTCAACTATAATGGTAGTAAATTCTTTTTTGCCGTCGGGAAATATTTGAGTAACAGCCTGAACTGTAGCTCCTAATGAAATATCAGAGGCTCCATTAGTAATAAATATTTTGGAACCATTGATTGTCCATTTTCCATCTTCCAATTTGGCAGTTGTTTTGCTGCCACGAGAATCGGATCCAGCTTCAGCCTCGGTTAAACCAAAAGCCCAAAGTCCTTCGCCTGTACATAGTTGCGGTAAATATTTTAATTTTTGTTCTTCGGTGCCATAATAATACAAAGGGCCAATACCCAAAGAATTATGCGCCGCCAAAGTTGCTGCCTGCGAACCATCTACTCGCGCTAATTCCTCAACAGCAATAATATAAGAAAGAGTATCTAATCCCTGACCTCCATACTTTTCAGGTAAATACATTCCAAACAAACCCAACTCACCTATTTTCTTTGTTAGTTCTAATGAAAATTCTTCTTTTTCATCCAGTTCTTGAGCCAGTGGTTTTATTTCGCGCTCAGCAAAATCGCGCACTGTTTGTCGGATGAGTTCTTGTTCTTGACTTAAATCAAAGTTCATTATTTATTTTTTATCTGTTCAACGTTTCCAATGCAAAGTTAATATAACAAAACATTGTCTTCAATAAATTAAATTTCCTCTTCTAATTTTAATAATGTTTTGCTGCCATCAACCATATCTCCTTCAGCAACATTAAGTTCTTCAATAATTCCATCGCGTGAAGCTAAAATATTGTTTTCCATTTTCATTGCTTCCACAACCAAGAGCACCTCTCCTTTTTTAACACTGTTGCCGACTTTAACCAATACTTTTATCACTTTTCCTGGCATTGGCGATTTAACAATATCACTTGCTTGACCATGCATTTCTGCTTCATAAAAATCATTGATTGATAAAAAATCATCGCGTTTGAGCACAAAATTATGACCCGAAAGACCAACAATAGTATTAGATTCTTTATCCATCGAAAGCATAAATTTATAACAATCTCCATTTATGGAAATTTGAATAAAACAAGCTTTGATTTCTTTTATACAAACTTTATATTCTTTTTCTTGAACTTTGAAAAGACCGCCTTTCTGATTCCTTTCAGTAATTTGAACGGAATGCCTTTCACCATCAAGATTGATATTTATTTGCATTCGTTGACGCCAATAACCAATTTTACTCCAAACAGATTCATTCTCGCCGGATGCAAATTGATGAGCCAAAAAAGCGCTCAATATTAGCGGTTTAGAAATAGATTTTCTTTCTTTTTGAATCCATTGAATAAGCTTATCAGCTTGATGATCGCAAAATTTAGTGTCGATTTTGTTTTTCTGAAAATCCTCATTTTGCAATACACTCATTAAATAAGTAATATTGGTTTTTATGCCATGAATATGATAATGATCCAAAGCTTGAAGAAGTCTTTTTCGTGCGAGATCTCGATTAGCATCAAAAGCAATTAATTTGCTAAGCATTGGATCGAAAAAGCTTTTTACGTCTATCGGTTTATCAATTCCACTGTCGATTCGAATACCATCGCCCTGAGGTTCTTGATACAATGTTAAATGACCCGGAGAAGGAAGGAATTCATTTTCAGGATCTTCAGCATAAATTCTAGCTTCAATGGCATGTCCTTTTTGTTTGATATCGCTTTGCGAAAAACTTAATTTATTTCCTGCAGCAATCAATATCTGCTCGCGAACAATATCAATGCAAGTTACCATTTCAGTTACCGGATGCTCCACTTGAATGCGTGTATTCATTTCCAAGAAATAATAATTCAGTTTATTATCGACTAAAAATTCGATGGTTCCCGCATTATCGTAGCCAATTGCTTTTGCAATTTTCACAGCTTCGGCACCCATTTTTTCGCGTACTTCTTGCGTTAAAGATGGAGAAGGAGATTCTTCGATAACTTTCTGATATCTGCGCTGAATAGAACATTCGCGCTCATAAAGATGAACAACATTTCCGTGTTTATCGCCCATTACCTGAATCTCGATATGACGAGGATTTTCAACATATTTTTCGACAAAAACTTCACCATCACCAAAATAAGCTTTTGCTTCGCGACTTGTTGCTTCTATAGTTTCTTCCAAATCTTTCCAGGCGTGAACAATTCGCATTCCTTTTCCTCCACCACCAGCGGCAGCTTTTACCAAAACAGGAAGTTCGATTGATTTTGAAGCTTGAAGTAAATGCTTCAAATCGCCGGTATGTGCTTTTGTCATTGGAATATTTAAGGTTTCAACAAAAGCACGAGCTTCTATCTTATTGCCCATCAATTGAATAGCTTTAGCCGATGGGCCTATAAAAACAATTCCAGCATCTTCACAAGCACTTACGAATTTTGGATTTTCAGCTAAGAAACCATAGCCTGGATGAATTGCCTCACAATTCGTTTCTTTAGCTATCGCGATGATTTTATCAATATTTAAATAGGTTTCGCTCAAAGCTGTATCGCCAATACAATGTGCTTCATCGGCCATTCGGATATGCAAACTGTCGACATCGACTTTAGAATAAATGGCAACAGTTTGAATGCCCATCTTTTTAGCCGATTTAATAATTCGAACTGCTATTTCTCCTCGATTTGCTATTAATATTTTATTGAAAAGTTTCATTTCTGTTTTATCCCTCTCTGTGCCTTCGTAACTCAGTAGTAATTTTTTCTTCACCACTAAGGCACTGAGACACGAAGTTTTTATTTCTTATTCTAGTCTTATCCTTTTTTTCTCTGTGCCTCCGTGTCTTAGTGGTTATTTTTTCCTCACAACTAAAGCACTATGACACGAAGTTTTTATTTCTTATTACAGTCTTATCCTTTTTTCTCTGTGTCTCCGTGTCTTAGTGGTAAATTATATCACCGCAGAGGCACTTAGGCACAAAGTTTTATTCTACCCAATTAGGTTTACGTTTTTCCAAGAAAGCCGCCATTCCTTCTTGTCCTTCTTCAGAAGCACGAATATCGGCAATCATTTTAGCGGTATAGCTTATCGCTTCTTGTAGAGTGAGTTTATTCGAAATATCGTAAATTAAGTTTTTACAATGTGTCATTGCTTTTGGTCCGCTTGTTTTTAATAATGCAATAACTTCTTCAAGATATTTATCTAATTGATTAGTTGGTAATGATTTATTAATTAATCGATGAAAAGCAGCTTCTTCGCCTTTGAAACGTTTTCCTGTCAACATTAATTCTTTTGAACCATATTCTCCAACTCTTTTGGTAACATAAGGCGAAATGCAGGCAGGCACTATTCCAATTTTCACTTCGCTTAAAGAGAAAGTAGTATTTTCATCGGCATAAGCAAAATCACAAGCAGCAAGAAGTCCATTCGCCCCGCCAATTGCAGCACCATGAACAACTGCAATTGTAGGTTTCGGACAGGTATAAATTTCGTAGAAACAGTTAGAAAGATTTAGACTTTCGGCATAATTATCTTCATAAGAATATTTGGCAACATTTCGCATCCAGTTTAAATCGGCACCGGCACAGAATGATTTTCCTCTGCCTCGCAGAACAACAATTCTAATGTCATCAATCGATTTAATTTCTTTAAACATTTCGATAAGTTCAGCAATCATTACTTCGTTAAAAGCATTGTGGATTTCGGGTCGGTTGAGCCAGATTGTACCCACTTCATTTTTAATTTCTAATTGGATGGTTTTAAAATTCTTCATGATGAACTATTTCAATTTAGATTTTTCAATTATTTCTTCAACTACTCCAGGATCGAGCAAAGTACTTGTATCGCCGAAATCATCAAAATCGTTAGCTGCTATATTCCTTAAAATTCTTCGCATTATTTTACCTGATCGTGTTTTTGGCAAGCCACTTACTATCAACACTTTATCGGGTTTTGCAATTGGACCGATAATATTATTTACTCCAATCTTTATACTTTTAATTATTCCTTCTTCACTTGTTGTATCGTCCATATCGTTGCAAACAACAAAGGCATAGATACCTTGACCTTTAATTTTGTGAGGATAACCAACTACTGCTGATTCAACAACACGAGGATGCTCATTAATTGCATTTTCAACTTCGGCAGTACCCATTCGATGACCTGAAACATTTATTACATCATCAACTCTTCCTAAAATTCGATAATAGCCATCTTCATCACGTTTAACTCCATCGCCAGTGAAATAATAATTTTTGTAGGTGCTGAAATATGTTAAGCGAAAGCGCTCATGATCACCATAAAGTGTCCGAGCCATTCCCGGCCAAGGAAATTTTATACATAAATTTCCTTCTACACTATTCCCTTTTAATTCCTTTCCTTCATTATCTAAAATGATTGGTTGAATTCCTGGTAAAGGCAAAGTAGCATAGGAAGGTTTTGTAGGTGTAACACCGGCTAAAGGACTAATTAAAATTCCACCGGTTTCAGTTTGCCACCAAGTATCAACAATAGGGCATTTGTTTTTACCGACATGATCGTGATACCAATGCCATGCTTCTTCATTGATTGGTTCTCCAACAGTCCCTAAAACTTTTAAGCTTTTCATTGCTCTGTTTTCGACAAATTTATTACCTAAAGCCATTAAAGCACGAATGGCAGTTGGAGCAGTATAAAATTGACTTACCTGATGTTTTTCCACGATATCCCAAAATCGTCCGGCATCCGGCCATGTAGGAATTCCTTCAAACATCAAAGTGGTTGCGCCGCTCAGCAGTGGGCCATAAATAATATATGAATGCCCGGTAATCCAGCCAATATCTGCCGAGCAGAAAAAAACATCGCCTTGACTATATTGAAAAACATTTCTGAAAGTATAAGCAGTATAAACCATATAACCTCCGGTAGTATGCAATACTCCTTTTGGTTTTCCTGTTGAACCTGAGGTATATAGAATAAATAAAGGGTCTTCCGCATCAAGAACTTCTGCTGTATTTTCAGTTGAAATTCCATCACAAATTTCGTCCCACCAAAGATCTCTCCCAATTTTCATTGAAATTTTTTCTCCGGTTCTTTTCTTAATAATTACGGTTTCTACTGAATCACATTTTTCTATTGCTTCATCAACGATAGATTTTATAGGAATCGTTTTTGTTCCTCGAAAACCGCCATCTGTAGCAATAACAACTTTTGCTTGAGCATCAATAATTCTATCTGCTAATGATGTACTTGAAAATCCCGCAAAAATAATACTATGAATTGCGCCAATTCTAGCACAGGACAGCATTGCGATTGCCAATTCAGGAATCATTGGCATATAAAGAGCTACTCTATCTCCTTTTTTTACACCCAATGAAAGTAAGACATTTGAAAACTGCTTTACTTTTTCAAACAATTGGCTATAAGTAAAAGTGATACTTTCCTCGTCCGGATTATTTGGTTCCCAAACTATAGCCGCATGATCTTTATGGGTAAAAATTTGTCGCTCGAAAATATTTTCAGTCAAATTTAATTTTCCTCCTTTAAACCACTCTATTTTAGGTTCATCGAAGTTCCATTCAAGAATATTGTCGCATTTTTTATGCCAAAAAAAATCCTCTGCTTGCTGACTCCAAAATTGTTCAGGGTTTACTACACTCTTTTGATATTCATGAAAATAACCACTTAAAGTTTTAATTTTTATAGCCATAATTTAGTTATGATTGAGTATTACATTCTAAAAATACCATATTGTGTTTTTTCCCATTTTTTACAACGCGACATTGCTATCCCCATAGCTAGCATTTTACGAGTATCAATTGGATCAATTATTCCATCGTCCCAAAGACGTGCAGTACTGAAATAGGCAGATCCTTCATGCTCATATTTATCTAAAATGGATTTTTTAAGTTGATCTATATCTTCTTGAGGCATTTTTTGTCCACGTGCTTCAAGTTGATCTTTTTTCACTTGAATTAAAACATCGGAAGCTTGTTCACCACCCATCACCGAAATCTTGGCATTCGGCCACATAAACAGCAATCTCGGATCGTAAGCACGACCAGCCATAGCATAGTTTCCTGCGCCAAACGAACCTCCAAAAACCACTGTAAATTTTGGCACATTAGCATTGGCAACTGCATGCACCAGTTTGGCTCCATCTCGTGCTATTCCTTTGTGTTCGTACTCTTTACCAACAATAAAACCTGTAATATTTTGCAGGAAAATGAGTGGAATATTCCTACTTGTACAAAGCTCAATAAAATGTGCTCCTTTCAATGCTGTTTCGGAGAATAAAACTCCATTATTGGCCAGAATTCCGACAGGAAATCCCATTATATGTGCAAATCCTGTAACAATTGTTGGTGCATAACGGGCTTTAAATTCCTGAAAGCGAGAACCATCAACAATGCGAGCAATAATTTCACGGGCATCAACAGACTTTTTTAAATCGACAGGGGCAATGCCATAAAGTTCTTTTGGGTCATAAAAAGGTTCTTCAATTTCAACAATGTCTATTTTTTGTTTTTCTTTATTTTCAAGAGTTTCAAAAATATTGCGACAAATAGAAATTGCATGTCTGTCATCTTCAGCAAAATGATCGGCTACTCCTGAAATACTTGTATGTACATCAGCGCCTCCAAGTTCTTCGGCTGTAACTTCTTCGCCTGTAGCAGCTTTCACCAAAGGTGGACCGCCAATAAAAATAGTTCCTTGTTCTTTTACAATAATTGTTTCATCGCTCATTGCCGGAACATAAGCTCCTCCGGCAGTGCAACTTCCCATAACAATGGCAATTTGTGGAATACCGGCTGCCGACATTCGTGCTTGATTGTAAAAGAAACGCCCAAAATCAAAGCGATCGGGGAAAACATTTGCCTGGTCGGGAAGAAAAGCACCTCCAGAATCTACCATATAAACACAAGGTAAATGATTTTCCATTGCAATTTCCTGAGCACGAACATGTTTGCGAATAGTCTCTTTTATATAAGTACCGCCTTTTACAGTTGCATCGTTAGCAATAATAACAGATTCTTTGCCCTGAATAAGACCAATTCCGGTAATAATTCCTGCCGACGGAAACTGATTTTCGTAAGTGTCGAAGGCAGCCAAAGTTGACAGCTCCATAAAAGGAGTATTTGAATCCACTAAGAGATCGATTCTTTCGCGAGCTAAAAGCTTGCCACGCTCTTTATGTTTAATAACTGCTTTTTCTGTTCTTCTTTCAATTACAGAGGCAGTTCTTTCGCGAAAAGTTTCCAACATGCTTTTAAAAGCTTTTTCGTTTGCAATGAAACTTTCAGATTTTGTGTCTATTTGCGATTTTATACGGTACACTTTCTTCTTTTTTATTTCCTACTCAAATTGAGCGACCAAATGTAAAATATTTTCTTATGCTTGCATAAGATTAATTCGAATCTCAATGAAATTTCAATTTTCAATACACTAAAATTATAAATTTCTCAAAAATCTAAAAAATAAATACTTTCAAATACTTATAAAAATTAAATCGAATTTTTCCATTCTTCAAGTGTAAAAGTAGCATTTAAACGGATACCTTTTTCTGTTTGAATTAAATTACAACATTCATTGAAAATATCGTGCTCAAAGAAAAAAGTATAGTCTTTTGCTATAGCTTCCTCAAAAAAAGCTTTCTTCTCAACGAGAGTTATTAATGGACGTGTATCATAAGCCATTATCCAAGGCAAAGGAATATGAGCTGTTGAGGGTAATAAATCAGCCATATAAACCAAAGTTTTTCCATTATAGTTTATGTGTGGAATTAATTGACCATCAGTATGTCCATTAAATATTTTCACAGAAAAATTAGGGAATATTTCACCTTCGTTATCAATTATATTCATTTGACCACTTTCTTGGATTGGCATAATATTCTCACTTAAAAAACTAGCTTTTTCACGATTATTTGGATTAACTGCCCATTCCCATTGAGCTTTGCTTACCCAATATTTTGCATTCTTAAAAGCAGGTATCAATTCTGTTTTATCATCGTTCCATTTTATAGAACCTCCACTATGATCGAAATGCAGATGCGTTAAAACCATGTCGGTAATATCATCAGTGCTTAGATTGTATTTTGCCAAAGATTTTTCTAAACTATCATCACCATGAAGATGAAAGTGACCTAAAAATTTATCATCTTGCTTATCACCTATTCCATTATCTATCAATATTTTCCGATCGCCATCAACTACTAAAAGACAACGCATTGCCCATGAACACATATTATTTTCATCGGCAGGATAAACTTTTGACCACAATGTTTTTGGAACCACTCCAAACATTGCTCCTCCATCGAGTTTAAAATTTCCGGTTGGTATACTGTATATTTCCATAATCACAATTTTAAATGCCAAAGATAAAGATTGCATTATCGATTTATTATTGTATTGATTTCAATAATGTTCCTTTATAGCTTTAGATTTCGATAAAAAATAAATCTCTCAAAAATAAAGGATTCTGCCACTCGATGGTAGCAAAACCCTTTATTTTTCACCTCAAGCCTATTTTTTACGAAAAATAATTTAAAATAGGCTTGCCTAAATTGAACAAATACCTGATTAAATTCCCTTAAACGATGTACCTACTACAAGTAATACAAATCCAACAATTATAAGCCAAACGCTATACTGACTTACATTAGGAATGGATACAAAATGTGCTACAATTCCAAGGATTCCAACGATAAGAGCAATAATCCAAAGATTTTTTTTAGGAGCTGAAGGTTTCATGTTTTAGAGTTTTAGTTAATAATATTAGTGTAAATATAGTAATTCTTTAATATCAATCACATTTTTAGATTTCAAACTTCAGTTTATAATATATCTGATCTCAACTATGTTACACACAAAATTCCAATTAGTTGTAAGCCATATATGAAACATTTCTATTTAGGAGATATGGTTAAGCATTTATCATCCTATTTCCCTAAAACAGTCTCTAAACTAATAGCGGTATTTCTTGAACAGTTTTTTGTATTTTATTAATTCAATTAACTATTTGTAATGCTGGTTTTAAAAATCATGAGCCGTAATGAAGATTTAATAGAAATAAGAGTATGGCATTAAAAAAGTAAAGAGATTAATATCAACGCCTATTCATTACATGAAACTGGTCGGCTTATTAAGATTTCTAACAAATCTATCTAAGCATGTGGGAAACACCTAGAAAATTTTCCAAGCTATTTGAAATATAGATTCAAAGATGTTCTTCTTGAAACTTAGAATGATGCGAAAATTAAATTTAATAAACATAGGTAATCAAGTATCTTCCATTTAATGTCTGTCGAAATTTGATTAACCAAAAAGAATTAAAACTGCCATGAATATGTGAATGATGTAACTTATTCTCAGAAAACTGTAACGAGGTAATATTCTCGATCACTTACCTTTGTTGAAATAAAATAAATTAAAAAACTTAGAATGAAAAAGACAATCTTTATTGTGCTCATGATGATTTTCACATTGGGTGCAACAACAACATTTGCAAGTAAAACTGATGTGAAAGCTACTGCTCCTGTCGCAACTGAAAATAATTTATCGGCAGAAGAAATAAGCAAGATGAAAAATCGTGTAGAAGAAATTCGCGAAATGGATAAATCTGAAATGTCAGCTCCTGAAAAGCGTGAACTCAGAATAGAAAGTAAGGGAATTAAGAAAGATGTACGAAAAAGTGGTGATGTCATTTATATTGGCGGAAGTACTCTTTTAATTATCATTCTATTAATTATTTTACTCTAATCCAGACTATTTGTTTAACCACAAATAACTGTATAAACTGAAAATTATTTAGTATGGAGTTCTGAAAGTTTCAGAACTCCATACTCTAATTATTCAGAAGCTATTGCTTGAAAACGTAATAAATAATTTCCATTGACTGCTTACGTAAATTCAAATAAATGAGTTAGAATAATATTTTTGAATTTTTACAATCCTGTCCGGCCATGAATTAATGTATCTTAATCCAATGATACGAACTGTTTACATAGTAAAAGACCAATGATTATCAGACTGCTGATTTTTAGCAACCTAATATTTTTTGGACTATTGTCGGAAGCCTCTGCACAGGAATATTTTCAGCAGGAAGTCAACTACAGGATACATGTTACGCTCAATGATAAGCTACACGAATTAGATGCTTTCGAAACCATTGAGTACACAAACAACTCGCCCGACACCTTAAAATCACTTTATTTTCACCTCTGGGTCAATGGGTATTCCGGTAATAACACCGAATTAGCCCAACAGCTATTCAGTATCGAAGGAAAGTCCAAACTTTTTAAAGATCCTGAACTAAACGGATACATCGATTCTCTTAACTTTAAAGTTGACAATCAAAGGGTTGAGTGGTATTTAGTAAGTGGGCAAACCGATATTTGCCAAATCATTCTGAATAAACCGTTACGACCTAACAATTCCATAATAATCACCACTCCTTTCCATATAAAAATTCCCAAAGGAGTCACATCTCGTTTAGGTCATATTGGCGAATCCTATCAAATTTCACAATGGTATCCAAAACCGGCGGTTTACGATAGGTCGGGCTGGCATCAGATGAATTATCAGGACCAGGGCGAATTTTATTCTGAATACGGCAGCTTCGATGTAAGCATTACTTTGCCTGCCAATTATATTGTAGGTGCAAGTGGAAATCTGCAAAATCTGGAGGAAGCCAAAATGCTTGAGCAATTGGCTGCCGACACGTCTTGGATAAAAACCGTCGGCTTCGAAAAAGATGAATTTCCACCTTCATCCTCACAAATGAAAACCCTTCGCTATATCGAAAATAAGATCCACGATTTTGCCTGGTTTGCCGATAAACGCTTCCATGTAGTAAAAGGAAATATAAAGCTCCCCAACTCCGGAAGAGAAATAACTACCTGGGTGATGTTTACGAATCAACAAGCCGATCTCTGGAAAGATGCTATTCAATATGTAAATAATTCGATAATCTATTTCTCAAAATGGATTGGCGACTATCCTTATCAAAACTGCACCGCCGTTCAAAGCACCCTGACTGCCGGCGACGGGATGGAATATCCTGGCATTACTGTAATTGGAATGGCAAGAGATTCCTATGCTTTGGACGAAGTGATTGCACATGAAGTTGCTCACAATTGGTTTTATGGCGTACTTGGATCGAATGAACGACAGTATCCGTTTATGGACGAAGGAATCACAAGCGCCTACGAGCAACGCTATATGCACGAAAGATATCCGCAAAAAAAACTTTGGGAAATCAATATCCGGAATCTGAAATTAGCAAAATTATTTCACATCGCCCAAATGCCTGTGCAACTAATGCTCGAACTCGAATGGCTAACACTGGCTCGCGACAATCTGGAACAGCCGGTAAATCTACCCGCCGACGATTACAATACGTTAAATTATAGCCTGATGATTTATAATAAAGCAGCGATGGGCTTTAACTACCTGAGAGCCTACCTGGGAGATTCGCTCTTTGATTCGGCTATGCAAGAATATTATCAGCAGTGGAAATTCAAGCATCCTCAACCCGATGACCTGAGAAAAGTATTTGAAGCACAATCAGGCAAAGATTTAGCCTGGTTTTTTACTGATTTCCTGGGTACAAATAAAATAATGGATTATGAAGTAGTTCGTTTTGCAAATCATCGCTTACGTGTAAAAAACAAGGGAGAGTTGGTATCACCGCTGGTAATTTCCGGAATGATTGGAGATTCTATCTATTTCGAAATATGGGTTGATGGCTTTGAAGGACAAAAAGAAATCGAGATTCCGAGTGGAGATTATACCGAACTGAAAATCGATCCCGGGCATGTAACACCCGAAATCATCAGACTCAATAATAATATCCGAACATCAGGAATCTTTCCAAAATCCGACCCGCTACAAACACAGCCTTACTTTTCATTGGAAGATCCGGAAAAACGATATCTCATGTATATGCCTGCCTTTAACTGGACGCACGAAAACGGTTTTATGCTTGGTGTTGCTTTGCATAACGGAATTCTGACGCCCAAACCATTTCAGTATTTTGTGATGCCATTTTATACTTTCCGCAATTCCGGATTGGCCGGATATGGAAAGATATCCTACAATATAACTCCCTATGATAAATTCATCAGGAAGTCAACAATCTCATTGGAAGGTACCCAGTTTGGTGCTCCCGGAAATCAAAACTATCAAAAAATAAAAGCCGGATTAGACCTTTATTTCAGATCCGGCCAGCTTAATAATTCACTCACCCACAAAGCATTTGGATACTATATCGCAGCATCGAACCTCTTTCAAATAGAAAATCAGGAGCAAGCAAAGCTGAATTCCTATTTGCAATTTGGTTACGAAATGGAAAAGCCCGGAAATATCAATCCTTTCAGGTTTTTGGCTTTTTCTGAATCCAGTAGCTCCTATCTGAAAACATCTCTGGAACTCAATTACAGATTAAGCTATTATGGAAGGCAAAATGGGCTGGATATCCTTTTGTTTGCCGGAACCATGCTTAAAAATGATCCAGACGTTCCCTTTTATTCATTTTCAGCAAGTGGCCGGAGCGTCCCGGAACAATACCTTTACGAGGGCACTTTTCCAGATCGGTTCAGTGTCAATCAAAAACATTTCTGGTCCAGACAAATGAGCTTTTCAGAAGGAGGATTGGTTTCGCCTGTTAACACTCAGTTGGGATACAGCCAATGGCTTGTTTCGTTGTCGATAGCAAGCAATTTGCCGGGGAAAGCGGCCATCCTACCTATTAAACCATTTGTCAATCTTCTTTTAAACGATCATGATACTGGAACAGGAAATAATTCACCAATTTTTTTTGAGGCAGGTCTGAAGGTAGGGATGTGGAACTTTTTCGAGATATATCTTCCTGTGGTGGTCTCCGGAAATATTGAAGACATCACTGGCTCATTCAAAGACCGGATACGTTTGGTTTTTAAGCTGAATGCTTTAAATCAAGTCAACTTGAATTCAGGAATAAGAATTGAAATCAAGTAAGTACGGTCAAACCAAACGATACCCAACAAAAATAGAGTGTCTAAAAATAATAAATTCAAAACTCTAGTCCATAAAAAAACCCTCCGTAAGTTGACGGAAGGTTTTAAAAAAAGAAGGCAACGACTTACTCTCCCACCCAAGGGCAGTACCATCAGCGCTGGCGGGCTTAACTACTCTGTTCGGAATGGAAAGAGG
>CAZTST010000050.1:0-17221 GCA_964616585.1 uncultured Draconibacterium sp. | reverse complement strand
TTCCCGCCTATTCCGAAGTTTTACCTCGCGAAGTTGATGTTAAAACGCATTTTATTCGAAATATTGGATTGAATATACCTGTTATTTCGGCAGCAATGGACACGGTAACCGAATCGAAAATGGCTATCGCGCTAGCACAAGAAGGTGGCATTGGTGTTATTCATAAGAATATGTCTATCGAAATGCAAGCAAATGAAGTTAGAAAAGTGAAAAGAGCTGAAAACGGGATGATTATCGAGCCTGTAACTATTTCTTCAAAAGCACTTGTTTCTGATGCCTTGGCACTTATGAGCGAATATCATATCGGAGGCATTCCTGTTGTTGATAAATCGAACAAACTGGTTGGAATTGTTACAAATCGAGATTTACGCTTTGAACGCAAACTTGATAGAGCCATTAAAGAGGTGATGACCAAAAAAGTAGTAACTGTTAGTGAGTTTACAACTTTTGAGAAAGCGGCAGATATTCTTCAGGAAAACAAGATTGAAAAATTACCGGTGGTTGATAAAGACAACAAATTAGTTGGTTTAATTACCTATCGCGATATAATAAAAATTAAAGAGCGACCAAATGCTTGTAAAGATGAACGTGGTCGTTTACGCGTTGCTGCTGCTATCGGAATAGGTGGCGATACTTTTGAAAGAGCTGAAGCTCTGGTTCATGCAGGCGTTGATGCGCTTGTTTTGGATACGGCTCATGGTCATACTAAAGGTGTTATTCTCACTTTAAAAAAAATTAAAGAAAACTTCCCTAATATGGAAGTAGTTGTTGGCAATATCGCTACCGGCGATGCAGCAATAGCGCTGATTGAAGCTGGTGCAGATGCTGTTAAAGTTGGAATAGGTCCAGGCTCTATTTGTACAACTCGAGTTATTGCAGGAGTTGGAGTTCCGCAGTTTTCGGCCGTGCTAGAAGTTGCAAGCGCGATAAAAGGAAGTGGTGTTCCTGTTATTGCCGACGGCGGTATTCGTTATACAGGTGATATTGTAAAAGCAATGGCAGCAGGTGCCGACACTATTATGGCAGGATCTTTATTTGCCGGCGTGGATGAATCTCCGGGTGAAACTATTATTTTTGAGGGAAGAAAATACAAATCATATCGTGGAATGGGTTCGTTAGAAGCTATGCAACAAGGTTCTAAAGATCGTTATTTTCAAGATATGGAAGACGAAATTAGCAAATTAGTTCCCGAAGGAATTGTTGGTAGAGTTGCTTACAAAGGTAGTTTGTCGGAAGTTATACATCAAATGGTTGGAGGATTGAGAGCGGGAATGGGTTATACAGGATCTAAGGATATTCAAACACTTCAATTGGCTAAATTTACTAAAATTACTGCTGCCGGAGTAGCCGAAAGTCATCCGCACGATATTGTTATTACTCGTGAAGCTCCAAATTATAGTCGTTAGATAATTCTTAAAAATTGCATTTATGATTAAAAATTGGTTTTATTTATTTGGATTTATTTTAGCATTCGCTTTGAATGTAAATGCACAAGATTCATCAAGAATATTATTACAAATTGGAGATGAAAAAGTAGAAGCCGAAGAATTTTGGGCTATCTATCAGAAAAACAGTCGAATTAATTTGCAAGACAAAAAAACCGGCATAGATGAATACCTCGATCTTTATATTAATTTTAAGCTAAAAGTAAAAGAAGCTAAAGATGCCAAAATGGATACAGCTTCTGCTTTCTTAAGCGAACTTAATGGCTATCGTAAACAACTTGCGAAACCATACCTGGTAATTGAAGAAGTGAATGAAGAAACTGTTCGCAATGTTTATGAACGTATGAAAACAAATGTAAGAGCGAGTCACATTTTGTTGCGTTTAAGCGAAACAGTCTCACCTTCAGATACTTTAATTGTTTATCAAAAAGCATCAAAAATCCTCAATGCAATTAAAAATGGAGATTATAGTTTTGCACAAGCAGCTGTGAAATTCTCGGAAGATCCTTCTGCAAGAGATATCGATATGGGAAATGGCCGACCACCTCGATCTGGTAACAAAGGTGATTTAGGTTATTTTAGTGTTTTTGATATGGTATATCCATTTGAAGAAGCTGCTTTTAATTTAAAAAAAGGAGAAATATCAAATCCTATTCGTACACGATTTGGTTATCACTTGATTTATTTAACAGATAAAATCCCTGCTCTCGGACAAGCAAAAGCAGCGCATATATTTGTTCAAAACACAAAAATCGATGCTGATTCTGCCAAAAATCGCATAGATGAATTGTATCTTGAACTTCAAAACGGAAAGTCTTTTGAAGTACTTGTATTGCAACATTCCGAAGATAAAGGAACAAGTGAAAAAGGCGGCGAATTACCGTGGTTTACGGCTAATAGAATGGTTCCGGAGTTTATATCAGCTTTATCAAAAATGAATATTGGCGAAATATCAACGCCAATTAAGACCAGTTTTGGTTGGCATATCATTAAATTTTTAGATCAGCGTCCGATCGAGGATTTCGAAAAAGCTAAAGACGATATAAAGGAAAAACTAAAGCGTGATGTTCGTTCAAAAAAAGGCGAACAAGCTAAAATTATTCAGATTAAATCAGAAGAAGATTTTCAGGAATTCCCTGAAAATATTAATGAAGCAATCTCAGCCATCGATACAAATTTTTATTCTAAAGATATCGAAAGCTATAAAAACTATACAAAACCACTTTTTAAATTGGCTGATAGAACTTATAGTCAATTTGATTTTCTGAACAATATCCACAAACAAAATATATCTAAATCGTCTGATAATCAGCCTATATTGTTAATGAAGGCCTATCAGGAATATGTAGATAAGCTCTGCTTGGATTTTGAAGAAGAACAATTAGAGGAAAAATATTTCGATTTTCGATTGATTATGAACGAATATCGAGAGGGTATTCTTTTGTTTGATCTAATGGATAAAAAAGTTTGGTCTAAAGCATCATCCGATACTTTGGGTTTGAATCAATTTTTTGTCGAAAATCAAAAAAAATACCGCTGGAAAAAACGTGCCCAAATTTCAATTTTCCATCTCAACGACAAAAATTATTCTGATAGTATTCAAGATTTGTTAGCGCTCGGTAAGACCGATGAGGAAATTCTGAAGGAAATCCGAAACGATAGTTTAAATCAAATTCGGCTTGAAAGCCAAACTATAGAAAAAGGCGATAATTCAGAATACAATAATTTTAAATGGAAAAAGGCAGCTTTTTATAAATTAAATAATGAAAGCGGAGAAACTAATGCAATTGTTGTTTTTCGTGATATTTATAAACCTGCTTTTAAAAAGTTAGGCGAAACGCGAGGTTTGGTTATTGCTGATTATCAAAATCAACTTGAAAAAGAATGGATTGAACAGTTAAAGAGACGATACGAGATAAAAGTCAATAAAGCAGTATTGCAAGCGTTAAAAGAAAGAGACAATAGATGAAAATTTTATTAAGATTCGGAATATTTATTTTGTTGCTTAGCCTTTTTGCTTGTAATTCAAAAAGGATGAAAAGCGATGAATTAGTTTTAGCTCGTGTTGGAGATCATTATTTGAGCTATTCCGACATTGAAAATTATATCGCTCCCGGAACTAATCCCAACGATTCTCTGCAACTAGTGCAAAGTTTTGTTAATTCATGGGTACGAGAGAAGATTTTGGTTCTTCATGCTATAAATAATTTGCCTGATAGCCTAATGAATTTTGACAAACAACTTCAAGAATACCGAAATTCGCTTCTCCTTTTTCAGTTTAAAAAACTTTATGTCGATCAGGAATTGGATACTCTCATAAATGAAGAAGAAATAGAAAATTATTACCAACAACACCTAAGCGATTTTGAGCTAAAGGAAAGTATCGTACAATTTAGCTTCATTCAAATGAGCGAAAACTCACCACAGCTTGAAATGGCTCGTCATCTGTTTAAAAATTTAGGCGATTCTACCACCAATAAAAATGAAATAGAAAATTTCTGCAGCGAATACGGTCTGGAGTATTTCACCGATGATGAAAAATGGAGTCTGTTTAACGATTTGCTGGCTAAAATTCCGATTACAACCTACAACAAATCAGTCTTTTTAAAGAACAACCGATTTATTGAATTTAAGGATACACCATATGTGTTTTTTCTATATATAAAAGGCTTTAAAGTAGCCGAAGAAATATCGCCTTTAGAATTTGAACAAGAAAAAATAAAGAGAATAATTTTAAATAAAAGAAAATTAATTTTAATCGAAAACATGGAAAACGCTTTGTTTGAACGTGCTTTTCAGCAAAAGAATTTTGAGATATATTAAATTAGTCTGGCAATACGAATATTGTCTTAATTTTGAAAATAATCAGCATTAGAAATATTAATACTATGAAAAAAACTGTTTCAATACTTACTTTTAGTTTTATTATCACCTTATTAGCCTGGGGACAGGACAATGATCAACGCCAACAAACCGTATTGGATGCTGTGGTTGCCGTTGTAGGTAAAAACATTATTCTGCAATCTGATATTGAAACACAATATCTTCAATACCGCATGCAAGGTTATATTGAAGGAAGTTCAGCCAATATTAAATGTGATATTTTAAAGGAGTTGGTTTTTCAAAAATTATTGCTTAACCAAGCTGATATTGACAGTATAGTTGTAAGTACTGTACAAGTTGAACAAGAGCTGGATCGTCGTTTCAGGTATTATATTACACAGTTTGGAAGTCAGGAAAAACTGGAAGAATATTACCATAAAACTGTTGATCAATTCAAAGAAGAAATGCGCGAAATTATTGGCGATCAGATTCTTCAACAAGATGTTCAAACTGAAATAACTAAAAACATCACTATTACACCAAAAGAAATTAAAGCTTTTTATAAGGATATACCACAAGATAGTCTTCCTCTGATAAATACTGCTTATCAGGTTTCTGAAATTGTGAAAAAACCACCTGTTTCTGCTGCCGAAAAATTAGCTGTTAAAGAGAGATTACTCAATTTTAGAAATAGGATTATTAAAGGCGAAAACTTTTCTACTCTTGCAATTCTTTATTCAGAAGACCCCGGTTCGGCTAAAAAAGGTGGAGAGTTGGGCATGTATGGTCGTGGTGAGTTATACCCTGAATTTGAAGCAGTTGCTTACGGATTAAAAGAAGGAGAAATATCTGGTATAGTTGAAACTGAAGCCGGTTACCATATTATTCAAATGATTGAAAAGAAAGATGAATTTATAAATGTTCGACATATCCTGCTTCAACCAAAAATTTCACCTCTCGAACTTCAAAATGCAGCTATTTATCTGGATAGCATTCGGGCTTTTATTGTTAACGATAGCCTCTCATTTGCTGATGCTGCTTTGAAATATTCAGATAGTCAAAATCGTTTTAGTGGCGGAATAATTATAAACAAAGGGAGTGGAAATGCTATGTTTCAGGCCGAAGAACTAGATCCAAAAGTTTTTTATGTAATTGATAAACTTGAGGTTGGACAAGTTTCAGAAGCAGTTAGTTATAAAACTGAAGATAATCAGGAAGCTTATAGATTGTTGCAGTTAGTAAAAAAAGTCGCTCCTCATAAAGCTAATATGAAGCAAGATTATGATGTAATTCAAAAAGCGGCTATAAATAAAAAGAAACAGGAAATAATTGATAGCTGGGTAAAAGAACGAGCAGCTAAAACCTATATCCGCATCAACGAAAAATTTAACAATTGCTCATATTTTGATACTTGGCAATCGAAATAATTCTTTGCGAATTACTACATGCTTGATATCGAATCTTTTATAACTGATATTCCAAAACATTTTTTCGTACCAAATATGCTGTTACTGGCAGGTTCAGGACAAAATGTTGGAAAAACATCCTTTGCCGTTGATACTATAAGCTATTTAAAGAGTTTAGGTTATATTGTTTATGGTTTGAAAATAACACCACATTTTCATAATCTCAGCCCATCTCATCTTATAGTGCAAACAGATGGTTATCAGGTATCTTTAGAAAAGAATCGTAATTCTGATAAAGACAGTTCACGAATGTTAAAGGCCGGCGCCAACGAAGTTTTCTTTGTACAAATTAAAAACGACAAAGCTTTGCTGGAAGCCTTTAATTTTGTTTACCAACTGGCAAATGAAAAAGTATTATGGGTTTGTGAATCGGGCGGTTTACGTTCTTTTGTTGAACCGGGGCTGTTTTTGTATTTTAAATTGAAAGGAGAAGAACCGCAAAAAAATTCAGCTAAAATACTAATGCCGTTGGCAGATAGAATTGTGGAATTTAATGGTGCAGAGTTTGATATTATGCCGAAACAAATTGATGTGAAAAATTTTCAATTCAAATTTATTTAGATATAAGCTACAGTTCCAAATAAAACTCTATTCGATCAATCACTTCGCCCAGAACAACAAAAATTAAAACAGTATAATTTATTGTATCAAAACCTAAAGAAAAGTAAAGACTTACAGGAATAATAAAACCCAGTAACAATCTCAATCCTGATAATACTAGAAGAAGATTCTTCCCTTCTTTTTTAAACATCAATTTTCTGGTGATATATAAATAAACTTTTAAAGCTATTGCAGCAAAAAACATCCAAGGATTAGAAACCAGAATAGCGACATATAGAAAAACCGTGAAAAACAAAACATCGGCACTGTGGTATTTATTCTCCTTTTTTGAGGGCAACTGCCGATATATATTGTCGATTGAAACCAAAGTGAGTAATCCAAAAATAGTAGTCAACAATCCTAATTCTTTCTGCTGAGGAAAAAGCAACCAGAAAAAGGCTAGTGGAACAAAAAGACTATAAGCTACTATTTCGCGGCTTAGCCATGATTTACGAATATTTAGTAGCACTCGCCAAGCAAGGAATTTCTTTCCTAAATGTGCAAAGCTTAAAACTCCATTTAACAGTGCAATTCCAACAAAAAGCTCAAGCTTTAATTGTAGCCCTTTACTAAATGCAGCATAAAAAGCTGATACCAATAATGTTGTGAGCAAACTAAAAACAATTAGTGGCCATTCCGATAATAACTTATTCTTAGTTTTTATATTCAAGTTTAAATCTTTTTTCAAATTAATAATATCTTTTGCTTGATATAAGTTTTCTTGCTTTGGGCCAGTTTCATTCCGTAATACCTTAATTTCAATGGCAGGTTTTATTCCTGTTTCAGTAAATCCATTTACAAATTGAGGCTCTATTTTGATATTATTATAATCTAAAGCTCCTGTCGGACAAGAAGTAGCGCAAGCAGGATTTTTATCTTCTGACAAACGACCGACACAAAGCGTACACTTTTCAACTATGCCTTTAAAAGGATTGTATTTGGGAGCATTGTAAGGACAAACCATTATGCAATACCTGCAACCAATACAAGATTCTTGATGGTGAATAATTGCATTAAAATCAGAGTCAAGCGAATAGGCCAATGCAGGACAATTACGCATGCAAGGAGCTAGTTCGCAATGATTGCATGCCATAGAAAAATGAAAAACAGCTAAATCCGGATGTTCATTTGAGTTATGAGTTTTTACTTCGCGCCAGGCAACTTGACTTTTCCACTTTTCTTCC
The DNA here is from genome assembly GCA_964616585.1 of uncultured Draconibacterium sp. GTDB lineage: Bacteria > Bacteroidota > Bacteroidia > Bacteroidales > UBA12170 > UBA12170. Next base: position 9,703 of record CAZTST010000050.1, on the reverse strand, counting down.
GAAATAAAATCCTCTAAATCTATATTCTCAATCTGACATGCCAAAACACAAGCCTGACAAGCCACACATTTGTTAATATCGAATATAAATCCTCTTTGCATATTGTTTTTGTAATATTTTTAATTAAGCTCTGCTTCCTTCTCCTACAATTTTTCCCGCAGATAACGCAGATTGACACAGATATTCTTACAATTTATTTACTTTTCTAAATATACTTTTGAAAATAGCTCCTCTTATATAATATGAAATTTCGTTTTCAGTCATTATATTCAGCGTTTATCTGCGTTATCTGCGGGAAATTTTCCTAATGGTTTATAATAATGAATTTTCTCAAACTGAACTTGAGTATCATGAAAAGCAGTTCCAAAACCCATATCTGTCTCTTTTCCAGTTGTTAATTGATTCGGACTTCCGCCTTCCTGAATCCACCAGCCATTATAATATACTATACAACCGGGTTTTAACCCAAAACTGATTTCTGCTTTGGTAAAAAACGAGCCTAATTGATTAAATATTCTAATTCTGTCACCATTTTTAATTCCTTTTAGTTTTGCATCCTGTGCACTAATTATACAGCTTGTTTCAGGAGCAAATTGTTTAATTGAATTCAAATTTCCAAACTGCGAATGAATACGATTTTTGGTATTTGGCGAAAGCAGAAAGAACGGATAATTAATATTTTCTTTTTCCAAAGCATCATAAGTAGGTAAAGATGAGACTTTCCATTTTTTTTGAGCATCATCAGAAACCAACTCTATTTTTCCGCTTGGAGTTTTGAACTTTCTATCGGCAAATGCAATATTCTCTAATTTCGGAGCGATAAGCGGTTCGTTTTTCAACTTTTCCCAATCCAATTTATCAAATGCTTTGATTTCATTTTTCAAATATGATTCGATATAATCATTACCGGGTTTTGGAAGAAAATTTAAGATTTCTTGTTCAGAATAGCCTAATTCTTTTGCCAAAGCATAATAAATTACAGTTTCAGGTTTAACTTCGCCGGCAGGTTCTAAAATTTTCGGCTTTAATTGAACATAAGGATTCCAATAAGAGCCAATAATATCGCTTTGCTCAAACATATTTTTTGCAGGTAGTATAATATCAGCTTCCAAAGCTGTATCTGTCATAAATTGCTCAACAACAACTCTATACTCTAAATTGCGAAAAGCTTTAAGGTTTAAAGACGTATCAGGATTTTGAGTAATTGGATTTCCTCTTTCCACCCAAATCATTTTCAATGGTGGATTTTGCTGATTCAACATAGTTTCGCCTAATCGCGCTTTTGAAACATTTCTGCGGAAGATAGGATTAGCTCCAATTTCAGGATAATAGGATTCAGGCTCTTTAATTTTATCGAAAATATATGACTGCAAATTAGCATAGTGGAAACAAGCACCTGCTTTTCCGATATTCCCGGTAAGAACACTTAAACTTAATAAAGCTCTAACTGTTTGTCCCCCATTAGAAAAGCGCTGCATTCCATAGCCCGGAATTAAAGTCATGGGATTTAGCTCTGCCAAATCATTTGCCAACTCTTCAAGAAATGCTTTTGGCACATCTGAAATTTCTGCAGCTTTGTCGAGTGTCCAATCTTTTATTGAATCTTTAAATTCCTCAAATCCTTTTACATAATTATCGATGAAAATATTATCGTATTTATTCTTTTTTATCATCCAGTTAGCTAAAGCTAAAGCGATTGCAGCATCAGTTCCGGGTTTTGGTTGAATTAGTAAATCTGCACGATCAGATGAAGGTGTTCTTCTAGGATCGATCACAACAACTTTTGCTCCTTTTGCTTGTGCTTTTTCAATAAACACCATTTGGTGAATATTAGTTTCGGCAGGATTTTTTCCCCACAAAATAATCAGTTTGGCATTTTCCAAATCCCATGGAATATTGTGTTTGTTTTCGCCTAAAGTTAATCGAACTGCTTCTAAACCTGCCGGCCAACAAAGATTTCCGTAAGTTGTTGTTGCACCTCCAAAGAGCTCCCAAAACCTTGAGCTAAAGCTATTTGTCATTCCCGACATTCCGCTCGATTCATAAAAAAGAACAGACTGTGAGCCAAATTCATCTTTTAGGTATTTTAATTTGGTAGCGATTTCACTTATCGCAATTTGCCAGCTTATTCTATTAAAACTTCCTGTGGAGTTTCTTTTTAAAGGAAATATTATGCGATCCTTGCTGTTTGCTCTTTCTACATAACTAAGGCCTTTTATACATGGCCCTTCGGCTGTTGCCAAATTATCGGGATGCGGTTCAACAGCAACTAACTTCCCGCCTTCTACTCTTGCTTTAAAACTGCATGTAGAATAACAATTACGCGGACAAGCTGTTGAAAAAAGAGGCATAGTTTATATTTACGATAAAAGTAAATATTTTAGACAATTAAAACTAAAAGTGTAAGCATCAAAAAAAATACTGCTCCAGCTGTTGAAGTGTTAGAGAATTTGTTCAATTCCTTATGCTTTCGGAACTTCAAACGAAGCTTTCCAAGTCGTATGAAGACTGTTTGTTAGTGGTCGGCAATTCTTGTCTTTAAATAACTTTCAGGAGTCATTACACCCAATGAACTATTTTTAAAGTCTTTCAAATTACGGGTTAAAATCAAATTAATATTTCCATTACTTTCTGCTGAAAAATTTTGTACAGCATCTTCAAAATCTTTGAAATTTGAGTTCAAAGCTAGGATAATTGAAGTTATCAAGAAGAATATTAGTCATTGTTTAAAGATATTTGTCAGATAACCTCGCGGCAAGTTCTTTCTTGTAATTAAGATTCTTAGGAGCTTTAAAAGAACCTTTCAGGGATTTAACAATTGGTGTTAGTTCAATTTCGCTAATAGTTTCCTCTTTGGTAATGACTTTCAGATAATTTTCGATTATACTGGATAAGCTGCGTCCCTTATCGTTAGCATATTTTTTCGCTTTCTCGATAATGCTTTGCTCAATTGTTAATGTTAACTTTGTATTCATAGCGTTCCATTTTATAAATAATCTAAACTCAGCAAATATACAAAATATTTTTCGCACGTGCAATTATTTATTCGAATACACGTGTCTTTTTACTTGCCGTTAACAATTTTATACCCCGCGCTAGGCCTAATCTCTGATTAGGTCTTAATTAATTATTTGTCTTTGACGAATAAGAACGTTCAGGTGGATGTCTTTCAAAAAAGCGTATTCAGAGATTAAGCTTAGCAGTGATATTCTTCTTAACATAGGAAAGTAAGAAACGGATACTCCAAATTACAAAATCAAATATTAATTCTATTTATCATCTGCTGGCCTGTAAACCTGATTACTAACTTCAATCTTATAAATATAGTCACCATATTTTTGAATTGCTTCTGACTGAGTAGAAGCATTGAAATAAATGTATACCCTTACTGTATAATACCCCGGGTTTTTGGAAAAACTTTGTTTTAGATTTAATAGTACACGATCGCTTTGCCATAAACCAGAATCGATATATTTAATATTTATATCCGGAGCTGTGGAGTTGGGTAAAAGAGCATAAGCAGTAACCGCGCTTACCACCGCCCCAGGGTGTTCTGTTACGGTTATATAAATTTTCGCATATTCAAAAACACAAACATTGCTAATATCAACTTCAAATTTGAACTTTGCCACACCAGCACTTATGTCAACAAAAGAGGCTACTCCAAAATTAACATCTTCGCTTTCATACCATTCTGTGCACTTACTTTTTTCTTTTTTGGTGCAACCTGTCATACTCAGTAGCAATAATCCAATTATTACTGCTGAAATATTAAAATATTTTTTCATGTGTATATAGTTTGTTATTGATTTAGTGTTCTCCAATCATGGCTATCTTATAAAGTTGGATTTTATAAACCCAAAGTTAAAACCTTTTATTCTGAATTCCAAATTTCTTATGATTATTTTGATTGAAAATGAGATGGTTATATAGATTAGTGGTCAGTAAAAGGAGTTATTATAGCATTACTTTTGCCCTTTAACAGTCATTTTGTTGGTCAAATCAAATTTATGGATTAGTGTTTTTCGTTATAATTTTTTCAAATCTTTTTAAAAAATTGTGTAATTAATTACTACTGCAAGAAATTATATTAAGGTGTCTTAATAATCAAATACCTTTAACTTTTTTTACTCGAAATTTGTTTTATCAATATTTTGCAAGCCAATCATTTGAATAATAAAAAGTTTAATTTTGTCTCACAACGCAAATCATAATTAAATAAATACATTAAACCAATTATAATGATTAAGCTATTTTATTTGCTACTTTTTCTGATATTATTTGCAATTCCTATTTCCTTATTTGCCATAGACTCAGATACTTTAACTGCGTATTATACTGAACATAAGATAAAATTAGACGGTCAGCTAAATGAAGCAGTTTGGCAAAATGCTATGCGTATCTCCGATTTTACTCAACGCGAGATGGAAGAAGGAAAACCGGCAACTGAAAAAACAGAAATCGCCATCGTTTACACTACCAACAAATTGTATATTGCTGTTTGGGCTTATGATTCAGAACCCGATAAAATAAGCGCAAGCAAAATGAGTCGAGACTTTAGCTGGGGAAGTGATGACAATGTTGAGATAATTTTAAGTCCATTCAACGATAATAGAAATGGTTATTTATTTGTAACTAATCCAAATGGAGCAAGAGCCGATATAATGATTTCGAACGAAGGAGAAGGATTTAACAGAAGCTGGAATGGCATTTGGGACGTTGCAACAACAATAACTGATGAGGGTTGGTTCGCTGAATTTGAAATCCCTTTTTCCACTTTAAAATTCCCTAATCAATCGGAACAAGTTTGGGCGTTGAATATTGAAAGAAATATTCGACACAAACGAGAGCAGGTTATGTGGAAAGGCTGGGGACGTCAATTCGATATAGAAAGAATATCACAAGCCGGAAAGCTAAATGGCCTAAAAAATATTGAAGCTAAAGAAAAAATTGAAATCAAACCTTATGTAACCGGTGGGCTGGAAAAGCTTAGTGGCGAAAAAACCGAATTCATTTATAATTATGGAGGCGATGTAAACATAGATATTACGCCAACCCTAAAACTGAATCTAACAGCCAAGACTGATTTTGGACAAGTGGAAGACGATCAAGCTCAAATTAATCTTTCACGATTTTCTTTATACTATAGCGAAAAACGAGAATTCTTTCTTGAAGGCAACAATCAATTTGAAATGAACGTTGGTGGCAGCAATCAGCTATTTTATTCCAGAAGAATTGGAAATGATAGTAAAACTGAGCAGGAAGTACCTATTATTGTCGGAGCACGGATTTTTGGAAAGCAAAACAAAACAAATATCGGATTCTTAAATATTCAAACAGCTGAAATTGAATCTGTTGCAACGACTAACTATTCTGTTTTGCGAGTGAGTCAGGATATTTGGGAACAAAGCAGTATTGGAATTATTGCAACTTCAAAATTACAAAACGGACATCAAAACTTTGTTTATGGTGCCGATTTTAATTATGCTACAAGCGAATTTTTAAACAATAAAAACCTGGAAATAAGTGGGTCTATCGCACAAACCTTTACCAGCGATTCCTTAAATAATAATAATACGGCTTACGATCTTTCTCTTTCTTTTCCCAACGATTGGGTTGAATTAGACCTAAGCATGAATGATGTGCAAGCCAGTTTTAATCCGGAAATCGGATACATTAGAAGGACTAATGCAAGACGATATAGTGCTGAACTTCAATTCAATCCACGCCCTAAGTTTTTAAGTTTTGCCAGAAATCTGGAGATTAAACCTATTGAAATATCTTATTATGTTAACAGTGCTACCAACGAGTTAGAAAGTATTAATTACGAATGGAGACCTTTAGGAATTAGATTCAAAAGCGGCGAATTTATTGAGCTTAATATTCAGCATAATTTTGACAGATTAACCGAAAGTTTCGACATCTTAGATACTATAATTATTCCAATTGGCGATTATTGGGATAATAGGATGGAAGTTCAATTCAACACATATAGTGGCAGGAAATTGTATGCAAGTCTTGACGTCAGCAGTGGCGAATTTTATACTGGAAGAAGAAATGAATTGGAAGCAGACTTGACATGGAACGCAAACAAACATTGGAATCTATCTGGAAGCTGGGCAAAAAATTATCTTTATTTGCCTCAGGGCGATGCAGTTGCTACCGAAATTAGTGGTAGGGTTTCATATGCATACAACCCAAAATTAAACAGCGGAATTTATGGCCAATGGAATAGCGAAGATGAAGAGGTTATGCTAAACTTTCGGTTCAATTGGATTCCAAAAATCGGTTCCGATTTCTATTTAATTGTAAATCAGGAATTATCAACCGCAGATAAACTTACTGTTGTAGGCACTACTGTGATGGCGAAGTTTGTTTGGCGATTTGTCATTTAATGCGATTTGACGCTAAATGTCTGGATATTAATGTAATGACTCGCCTTTTAGCCCCTTGCTGCAACGCCAAATTAGCACATTATCACATCAATTTTTATTCAAAGGCAATTCTATTCCAAAGCCACCTTTTTTGTCCTCACGTTTGAGCATAAAAGCAAAAAACAAACCTGCAATGCCAAGAGCTGCAAACATCAGAATAACAGGTGTATAGTTTAAAATTGCAGGATTTCCTGGATTTGTTTTATCGAGTATAATTCCAGCCAATAGTGGAAAACCCCATAAACCAAGGTTTTGAATGGAATACATCAAACCATATGCTGTGCCAATTTGTTTTTCTTTAACTAATCTAACCATACTTGGCCACATTGCTGCAGGAACCAAAGAAAAAGCAATTCCTAAAAACAGCAGCGGAATTATTGGTGAAATACTTGTGAGTGCAAAAATTAAATGAACGCCAACTAAAGTTAATGCGCCAAAAATCATTGCTGTGGCACTTCTCCCATATCGGTCGATTAAAAAACCAAACAGTGGCGTAAACAACATAGTTCCCAATGGTAACCACGAAGTTAAGTTGCCGCTTTCTACTGCTGTTAATCCAAATTTATCTGCAAAAAAATCGGGAGCATAAGCCATAAACGGAAAAACTGCCGAGTAAAAAGTAACACATAAAAGCGCTATATATATGTAAGCTCGATTTCCAATAATGCCTAGAAAATCTTTAAATGAGAATTCGTTTGAAGAAGTGACGCTTTTTTGATTGATTCCTGTTTGTTTATCGAGTTTTGCATCGAGAAGCATATAAACCATAAAAGCCAAAAGACCTGTTAATACAAGAATTGCGGCAACCCATATAGCCAAAGTTAACTTTTCAGTGGCTAAAACAGGAGAAAGGCGTAATGCTGCAAATGTTCCTAATCGGCCAAAGCCAACTTTTAATCCAAATGCCAAAGCAAGGTCTTTTCCTTTAAACCATTTGACCAAAATCTTGCTTACAACAACTATGCTGGTTTCGGCACCTAATCCAAAGAAAAATCTTCCTAAAAGCATCATTTTAAGTTCGGGAGAATAGGAGCTTAGAAAGCTTTTCATAAATCCATATCCAAATCCATCAGCACTATAATAATCGGAAGCTCCATAAGCCGTTAGCAAAGCTCCAAATGCCATAAAAAAAACAAAACCAAATCCTGTTCGGCGAATGCCAAATTTATCGAGTATCATTCCGCCAAAAACAGCCATTAATAAAAAGGTGTTTGGAATAGAATAAAAGGAAACAAATAATCCGTAATCGGTATTTGTAAAATTAAATTCTGCTTTCAATAAGTCTTTTAGAGTAGAGAAGGCATCGTAAAAATAGTAGTTAACAGATAAAACGAATCCAACTAAAATTAAAACGCCCCATCGCATGGCGGCAGATTCGTTCATCGCTTTTTTAAAAGTTTCCATTGGCTTAAATTTGAGGGCTAAAATAAGGTATTCTTTAAGATTCCGGCATAAAAAAACCGATAACGAATTCGCTATCGGTTAATTTTGGAAAACTTATTTTCAGATTATTATTTCTTAAGTTTATTACTCATCATAAAATAATAAACAAGAAAACCGATAGCTATAGAAACAAAGAAAATCCCAAAAGGCATAGTGCTATTATAATCGGAAAACATTGGATTGCTAGCTCCAACTATTTCGATAATAATTAAACCTATTCCGCCGAAAAATGTAACCAAACCCCACTTTAAAGCTGGAAATTGATCGTAATTTACTGTCCTTTGTGCTTCTACAATCTCAGCAGATTGTTCCAATATCCCAGCTTTGTCAAAATGACCGGATTTAATAATCCTTGATTTTAAAAAATGAGAGGATAAAACTTTTACAAATGTGATGATAGCAAAGAAAACTACAGCTACCATCATTAATTCTCCTAATTGCATAATTTATTTGTTTTTAATGATTGATTTTTGATTAATAGACAGAAGTCTTTTATAAAATGTTGCAAAAAATCAGTTTTATTTGCAACAAATCTTTTTTTATCTTGTCTAATGAAGCAGAGAAGAAGATGGACGAAAATCAGCTGATAGAACAAATTATTGGAGGAAATACAAATGCGTTTCGGTTTTTAGTTAAAAAATACGAACGATTAGTATTTCATATTGCCGGTCGTATGCTCCATCAACAGGCTGATTTAGAAGATGTTTGTCAGGAGGTATTTATAAAAGTCTATAAAAAATTACCTGAGTTTAGGCGCGAAGCGAAATTATCGACCTGGATTGGAACTATAGCTTATCGCGAGTCGATAGACTTTTTACGGAAAAGAGGCATTCCATTTCAGGAACTGCAAAATTTGAAAGATAGAGATTCTGCAAGCTTAATTGAGCTAAAACATCCTGAAAACATTAAAACCAGTTCAGAGAGAATAACTTATGTAAAAACATTAATTAGCGATTTACCTTCTGTTTATAGAACGGTTTTGTCGCTTTATCATATTGAAGAGTTAAGCTATAAAGAAATAGAAGAAATAACCCAGTTGCCCGAAGGAACAATAAAAAGTTATTTACATAGGGCACGCCAATTATTAAAAGACCGATTGCTAAAGCATAATGTATTTGTGGAGGAATGGATATGAATAAAGAGAATAATGACCTAGGAATGAATAATGAATTTGATGAGCAATTACTTGATGCATTGATATTAGAAGCTTTGAATGACGATATTCTTGTTTCTGTTCCCGATGGCTTTGCCGATTTGATGGAAGAAAAAGCAAAACAAATAAATGTTTTTCGTTTCTGGAAAGAGGAACTTTTGAAACAAATTTCTTTTTTTGGAGGAGCCATTCTTATGTTGACTGTCGCTTTTGGAGTTCTGTATTATTTTAAGGCCGAAAGCTTATCTGAAATTCTAATTTTTCTGAATAAATACAAATGGCTTTTGCTGGGTGCAATTACTTTGTTTTTTGGAATACAAATAGCTGATACTTGGGTGTTTAAAAGATTAGGGGAAGATTCAGATACAAGAAAACTTATTTAATAAATCCAATACCCGACCTACTGATATTATCAATAAATTTTGATAATTTATAGGATGAAACAATATTTTCAAAAGCTTGGATAAGTCGTATATATTTAGTATACCTTTGATATGATGGAAGCTTATATTTTATTTTATAATAGAACTTTACATCAGAATTTATCTTCCATTTATTTCTATTATTATGAAATGCCCATAAAACTAAAGTCATGCAAACTGTGGATGATTATAAAGGCATTCCATGTGGCAATTAAAAAACAAATTATAAACACATGAATAAGATTCGATTA
>CAZTST010000049.1:0-17287 GCA_964616585.1 uncultured Draconibacterium sp. | reverse complement strand
AAAAAGATGAAACTATTTTATCAGATGGAACATTTGGATCGCTTTCTAAATCGGCAATCGCATCTTCAATTGAGTTATATTCTTTTACATTAGCATTATCTGTTTCCTTTTTAATGATTATAAGTGGTGCAGACTTTGCGTTTTTTTTTGAAAATAGTTTCATCTTTTTTTTAGGATTCAGATAGTTGTGCTGATTTTAGGCCTAAATGTATATGCAATTCATGCTTGCTGCAATAGCAAACAAACCTATGGTGGATGTTAATCAACCAACGGTATGAATTAATAAATTATCGGTAATAAAATGGGGTTGCTTTATTCCGGATTAATTATTTGATAAAGCGGAGGTGGAAGCGAAATAATTACTTCGGTACCATGAGTATTATCGTCACGGCTGCTCAAATCATCGAACATAATAGGCTGCGGGAGTTGCATTTTTGTGCTCAATAATTTAAGACGTTCTTCAATAATCTGTATTCCTTTCGAAATGTGATCCTCTTTTTTATTTTTCTTTGCTGCTTTAATACCTATTCCATTGTCGGTAATCTTAATAATTAATGATTTGCAAATGACCAAATCAATATCAACATCTTCAAAAGAAAAAGAAATAGACACCAATCCTTTGCTACCCGAATTAATAATTCCATGCCAAAGTGTATTTTCAACAAAAGGCTGGATAATCATATTTGGTATCATAATTTCATTGGAATTTATATCGGTTCCAATAATTATTTCGTAAGAAAAACTTTCCTGAAATCTTAATTTTTCAAGATCCAGATAAAGTTTTAGCCGTTTGATTTCATCGGCCAAAAGAATAAATCCTTTCTCAGCCGTTTCAAGATTTTTTCTTATCAGCTTTGCCATCATTGCAATATAATCATTTGCTTCTTCATTTCTCTGGCAATTGATTAGGTATTGTACGGAGTTGAGCGAATTAAAAATAAAATGAGGGTTCATCATGGCAGATAACGCTTTATGTTTCAGCGCATTAATCCTTTCTGTCAATTCAAGTTCTTCACGGACTTTTTTATTATTTAGTTTTATCCACCAAATCATCATAGTGACAGATACTAAACCTAAAGATAATATTATCAATAGATTAAACCATATAGTCTCAACAAATCGCGGCAATATACGAAAGGATAGAAAATATGGTTTACCCCAATCTGTATTCTGTAGTTTAGCCATAATCTCCAAGTGGTAAATGCCTCTCTTAAGTGATTTAAAATCTAAAAAATTATGGTCTGTCTCACCCCATTCACCATTCAAATTATATTTATATTTTACTGAACCAGGTGAAGAAAAACTTAATTAATTAAAATCAATATAAACTTTATTTTGTTCCGGCTTAAAAACCAAATTTTTAAAACTAGAATAAACAGAATCACCTGCCTTTATGGTATTTATAATGACATTGAGCGGTTTTGGAGAATAGCTATCGAACAAACTTATATCAAGAAAGGTGATACCATTACTTGTGCCGATACCCAATTGATTTTTTTCCTTATCGTAAAGAAGAGATAGTACTTCATTTGATGGCAGACCTGTTTGCCTGTTAAGTTGTTTAATATTCTTTCCATCGAATAAAAAAAGCCCTTTCATGTTTCCAATCCAAATTCTATTCTTATTATCCGTTACAATTGATGTGGATGATGATAGGTCGTAACCATTTATATTTGTGAAAGATTTAACTGAGTCATTTTTAAGATTATAGCGAGCAATCCCTTTTTCGCCGCTAAACCAAATATTATTTCTATTATCCTGATAAATTGAATTTATGCGTGAATTCAGAACAGGATTTGTTTTAAAAAAAGACTTCTTCAAAACTAATTTCCCCGTTTTACTACGTTGAATGGATGCCTTGCATAAACCAAGCCCAGTCGCTATCCATATATTCTTTTCTGAATCTTCAAAAATATCGTTTATACGATTTTTAATTTGAGAATATCCAAAAACATATAAAATATTAACCTCTTGATCATCAGAATTAAGTGTTTTTTGAACTTTTATAGAATTAACTCTGGTTCCAAAAAGGCAAAGTCCGTTACTTAATTTACAAAAAGATAGCCCTTCGATTAAGTGCAAGTTCATCCCATCATAAGAAATATTTATAGTTTCATTTACACCAAGCGCAGCGCTGACATAGAATTCATTAGCGATATTTTTTATATTATAAATATATTCATTAAAAATATTATTAGTATTATTTTTGATTCGATCGATTTTTCCATTTTCTAAAACACTAATGCCGTTAAAGGTACCTAAAAACAATTTATCATTGTTTCCTTTGGCAATTGAATAAACATTATTACTACTTAATCCATCATTTTCATTATAATTTTTTAGATAAAGATTATTTATACAATATACACCTTTGCCGAAAGTACTTACCCAGATATTCCCTTCATTATCTTCGAAGTAACTATTTACAAGTGTATTCTGCAAACCCAATTTACTCCCAATATCAATTATCTTGTCTGAATCGTTTGGAATTAAATAGAAACCCTTGTTCATTATTGAAAACCAGATGTTTTTATTTTTGTCATACAAAATAGCCACAACATCATTATCGCCAGCTAATTCAATCTTATAACTATTGATAACAGTATCGTTTTTTAACTTGAAGATCATTCCTTTCGCACCAATAAAGTAGCTGCTTTCATCACCGCTAGTAAGACAAGAAATATTGATATTTGGCAAACCGTTCACATGCAATTTTGAAAAACTCTTGTCTTTCAAATTAAACAAACCCGTTGTGGTTAAAGTTATTACATTACCATTTTGTAATTTTTCTAATTTATTAATTAAAACAGGAGTAGAAATAGCAACATTAGTAATCTGCCCGGAAGATTTATTTTCAGAAATTAAATTTATTTCTCCCATACGACCATACGCTAAAATATTTTGTTCGTTATTTTCAGAAGGGTCAAGCATTAGAAATGATATTGATAAACTCTTCCAATTAATATCACTGTAATAGTTTTTAATTTTTCCGTTTTTTAAAACATTAATTCCTTTTTCAAAATTTCCGATATACAATTCTCCATTTTCATTTTCAACAAGTGAAGTAATCGAATTGGAATTGAGACCATCAATGGTTCGGAAAGTAGTAAAGTGTTGACCATCAAACTTACTCAATCCATTTGCTGTTGCAAACCATATAAATCCATCTTTATCTTGTATAATTTGGTAAACTGTTGATGAAGCTAATCCATCTGATGAAGTATAATGATAAAATGAAGGTGTCTGCGAATAAAGTTGCGTTAACCTGAGAAGACAGAATATTGTAAGTATGAATAGCTTTCTAAGCATTTTTATAAAGAATTTAGAACAGCTTTAATTCTTTGAATGAATTCAGGTGCTTTGCGGCGTGAAATTTCAACATTACTTCCATCAGTCATTGTGACACTGTTTCCGCTGAGATTCGAATATTCTTTAATATATTTTAAATTAACAAGATGTGATTTATGAATCCGGAAAAACATTTCTTTGGGAAGAATATCTTCAAAATCTTTCAATGTGCGCGAAACCAGTTTATTTTTCTCTTTGTTTATAATTATTTTAGTATAACATCCTTCAGCTTCAAGACGGATTAAATCGTCAATTATCACTACTTCAAAACCATGAGATGCAGGAATTATTAATTTATTCGTTTCGCGTACAATCTCAACTTCTTTCTTCTTATTTTTTATTAGAAGAAGTTTTTTAACAGTCTGCTTTAATTCTTTGATATTTATGGGTTTAAGAAGATAATCTTCTGCGCCGGCTTTAAGTGCTTTTATTCCAAATTCCTCATGAGCACTTACAAATACAACCATAAAGTTTCTATCATCATATTCATCAAGAAAATCAAAACCATCAAGTATTGGCATATTAATATCGAGGAATACAACATCCGGATTATGAGTATTTACCAAATCCTTTGCATTAATCACAGAATCAGCACTCCCAAGAAATTCAATCTCAGGGCGATAATTCTCAATTATTTTCTTAAGATTCTCTCTTCCATGAAGTTCATCATCAACGATAATGGCTCTTAGTTTAGTAGAGGCATTTTGTGATGGCATAATTATGTTGTTTAATTTTATAAATAAATTATACTTTGAAGAACATATTGATTATTAATCTTTTATATCTTCTTTAATAATCAATGACAGCAAAAATTATTATTCATGTTCTTCTTGCTCTTATAATCGAAATATCCTTCCTTCAATAAGAAGGCGAAAAGTATAAAGTATTTTCGAGAAAATAGAAATTTCTATTTATTTTCTCATAATAAAAACTTCTTAGTTGATTTACTGCTGAGAAGAATGCAATTTTTTATTCAATGTTTCAAGCCTAATCTAGCCGTTTTTTTTGAAAACAAAATTCAGGGAAAAATCACACGTTTTTAAGTGAAAAGTCCTCGATAGATTTTTAGGATCAACTATATTCATCATCTTTCCAATGTTTTGTTGCTTCTCGTGATATATCATCATCTGCCATACAATTCCCATTCCCCAAACGAAAAACTTGAGCTGAAGTCACCCGAATTGACCAGCAAGTATTATGACTTAAATATTAAAACCGAAAAGGAAGTTTAAATGCCAGAAAAAAGATGATAAATCAATGAATTGCTTCTGCAGTGCTACTCATAAAAAAACCCTCTAACTAAGCAAGTTAAAGGGCTATCAATGTACCCGGGGCGGGACTTGAACCCGCACGACCGCAATGGTCATTGGATTTTAAGTCCAACGTGTCTACCAATTCCACCACCTGGGCATCGTGCTTTTTTTGAGCGAAAGACGGGATTCGAACCCGCGACCCCGACCTTGGCAAGGTCGTGCTCTACCAGCTGAGCTACTTTCGCATTGAGGGTGCAAATATACATATATTTTTTTTTGACAAACAAGCTTTTAAATGAAAATTATTTTCCTAAAAGTTTTTTGATTTCATTAAGTTTCAGTAAAGCCTCAACCGGAGTTAAGGTATTGATATCTGTGTTTAGAATATCATCGCGAATCTGATATAAAAGAGGATCGTCAAGCTGAATAAAACTCAATTGGAACTCACTATCGCTCTGCTGATTACTTTTCTTTGAGGATGGTTTACTAAAGTCACCCTTACGATGAGCTTCTTCCAATTTTACAAGCATTTCGTTACTTCTATCAACAATAACTTGCGGAATACCAGCCATTTTGGCAACATGAATTCCAAAACTATGCTCACTTCCTCCTTGTTCGAGTTTTCGCAGAAATATTATTTTGTTTTGAATTTCCCTGACCGAAATATGATAGTTTTTAATCCGAATGAAACTTTTTGCCATTTCATTTAACTCATGATAGTGTGTCGCAAATAAAACTTTTGCTCTAAATGCAGGATGTTCGTGTAAATATTCAGCAATAGACCATGCAATTGAAATGCCATCGTAAGTACTTGTGCCTCGGCCAATTTCATCAAGCAGAATTAAGCTGCGATTAGAAATATTATTCAAAATACTGGCCGTTTCGTTCATTTCTACCATAAAAGTAGATTCTCCCGAAGAAATATTATCGCTTGCTCCAACTCTTGTAAACAGTTTATCGATCAATCCAATTTTTGCGCTTTCGGCAGGAACAAAACTTCCCATCTGCGCAAGCAAAACAATTAGAGCTGTTTGCCGAAGTAAGGCAGATTTACCCGACATATTTGGCCCGGTAATAATAATAATTTGTTGTTTCTCTGTATCAAGATAAACATTATTAGCTACATAAGTTTCGCCCGGCTCAAGCTGCTGTTCGATTACCGGATGACGACCGTTTTTAATATCAAGAACATAAGTATTATTTACTTCAGGTCGGATATAATTATATTCGATAGCTAAAGCGGCAAAAGCCAAAAGAACATCAAGTTTTGCAGTAATAGCTGCATTGGTTTGAATAGGAATTATATAATCGAAAAGGCTTAAAATCAAATCCGAATACAATTGCTGTTCAATGGCAATAATTTTTTCTCCTGCACCAAGAATTTTAGATTCCAGAATTTTTAACTCTTCGGTTATATAACGCTCTGAACCTGTGAGTGTTTGTTTCCGATGCCATTCTTCGGGAACTTTATCTTTATGTACATTGGTAACTTCTAAAAAATAGCCGAATACATTATTAAAACCAATTTTCAATGATGAAATTCCTGTCTTTTCAATTTCGCGCTGCTGAATATCTTTCAAAATATCTTTACTTGATGTGCTGATATTTCGAAGCTCATCCAGTTCTTCTGAAACACCCACAGCAATTACGCCGCCTTTAGCAATAACAACAGGAGCATCCGTTTGTAATTCTTGTTCTATTTTTTGTCGAATTAAACTGCAAAAATTCAATTGCTCTGCCATTTTTTGCAGATTTAGATCTTCTGTCGAAGCCAAAGCTTTTTGAATATTCTCAATATTATATAGCGATCTTTTAAGTTGAAGAGTTTCTCTCGGATTGACTTTTCCGGTAGATACTTTAGTAATAAGACGTTCCAAATCGCCCAAATTATTAATTTCGGCAATTAATGAATCGCGTAAGCTTGTATTTTTAACGAAAAAAGAAACAATATCGTGGCGCTGCTTAATTGGTTGAATATCTTTCAATGGCAATACCATCCATCGTTTCAACATACGCGAACCCATTGGCGATACTGTTTTGTCTATAACTTCAAGCAAGGTTTTGGCATTTTCGTTTGGCGAATTTAAGAGCTCCAAATTCCTAATGGTAAATCGATCGAGCCAAACATAATGGTCTTCTTCTATTCTGGAAAGTTTATTTATATGACTTGCTTTATGATGCTGTGTTTCGTTGAGATAATGTAATGCTGCTCCTGCGGCAATAATGCCTTGCTGTAAATGTTCAACTCCAAATCCTTTAAACGATAAGGTTTTGAACTGTTTTAATAAAATATCTGATGCAAATTCGGAAGTAAAAACCCAGTCATCGAATGTAGTGGTGAAGAATTTATCGCCAAAGGTTTTGTTAAACTCGCTCAATTTATTTCGTTGAACAATTACTTCGTTTGGGCGGAAACTCTGCAAAAGTTTATCGATATAAGCATCAGAACCTTGAGCTACAAAAAACTCTCCTGTCGAAATATCCAGAAACGAAACTCCACTTATTTTTGCATTAAAATCCACACTTGCTAAGAAGTTATTTGTATTATGCTCTAAAACATTATCGCTATATACCATACCCGGAGTTACCAATTCGGTAACTCCACGTTTAACGATTGTTTTAGTAGCTTTTGGATCTTCTAATTGATCGCAAATTGCAACTCTTTGACCTGCTTTTACAAGTTTTGGTAGATATGTATCAAGTGCATGATGCGGGAAACCGGCTAATTCCACAAAACTAGCCGATCCATTAGCACGTTTTGTTAAAACTATGCCCAGAATTTTTGATGTGAGGATGGCATCGGTGCTAAAAGTCTCATAAAAATCGCCAACACGAAACAGAAGCAACGCATTAGGATATTTCGCCTTAATGCTATTATATTGTTTCATTAATGGAGTTTCAGCGATTTTTATCTCAGACACAGATTTATTTTTTTTATTAGCCGGTAAATTTACGGATTATCAATTAACCCTACATTCATTTCAATAATTGTTGAAAACTTATAATAAAACTATTAATGATAATTACTGAATTATTTTTTTTCAAAAAAATTTACTCTTCTAACAAGCTGTTTTAATGGAATTTATATAGTCATACTTAAAGGTGGTGGGTTAATGTTTACTAACATCATTAAATTATTCTTGTTAACTAAAGTTAAAATAATTAGATTTGTGCCATTAAACTAATCTTTATTTATCTTAAACCTATAAATTGATGAAAAAAAATCTATTCCTTTTAATTCTTATGGCTTTTATCATGGTACTGCCCCATGCATACAGCCAAGGTGTTACAACATCTTCCATTTCAGGAAAGGTAGTTGACGAAACCGGAAATGCTGTTCCAATGGCAAATGTTGTGGTTATCCACACGCCTTCCGGTACACAATATGGAACCACAACAATGGACGATGGCGGATATAACATCCGCAATATGCGTGTTGGCGGTCCATACAAAGTAGTTGTTTCATTTGTCGGATTTCAAAATGCTGAAGAAAATGACATTTATCTACAATTGAACAAAACTTCTAATGTGGATATTTCACTTCTGGCAAGTGCTACGGATTTAGCTGAATATGAAGTATTGGCTAAAGAAGCAGGCCAACTTAATGCTGATCAAACAGGTGCAATGACCAATATCGACAGCAAACAAATTCAGAGTTTGCCAAGTATTTCTAGAAGCTCTGCAGACCTTACACGACTCACTCCTCAAAGTGATGGAAATAGTTTTGGCGGCAGGAATAAGTTATACAATAACTTTTCTCTCGATGGTTCTATTTTCAACAATTCTTTTGGATTGGATTATGCCACACCAGGTGGACAAGCTGATGCTCAGCCCGTTTCTTTAGATGCAATTGAGCAAATTCAAGTTTCTTTAGCTCCTTTTGATGTTCGCGAAGGTGGATTTACTGGTGCCGGTATCAATGCGGTTACCAAATCGGGAACCAACGATTTTAAAGCTACGATTTATACTTTTATGAGAAATGAAAATATGATAGGTAGCAAAGTTAGTGGAATTGATGTTCCAAATCTTGATTATAGTACAAGCCAATCAGGTTTTAGTGTTGGCGGGCCTATCATTAAAAATAAATTATTCTTCTTTATTAATGCTGAAGCAGAGCGTAGAAATCAGTTGGCTCACGGATTTGTTGCCGATGACGGAACAAACTCAGGCGCAAATGTAACAAGCGTTCTAGAATCTGACATTCAAGCAGTTCAGGCACATTTATTAAGTGAGTGGGGTTATGACGCCGGTGCTTATCAAGGTTATAATCACGAAACATATAATAATAAATTCTTAGCGAAAATAGATTGGAATATTGCTGAAAATCATTCATTCTCAATCCGCTATAATATGCTGGATGCATGGAAAGACATACTTCCGCATCCTGAAGCAATTATTGGCCGCGGTCCAACAAGCTACCGTCTTCCTTTTGAAAACTCATCTTATACCATTAACAATAAAATTCATTCAGTTGTTGGAGAATTAAACTCTATTTTCTCTTCAAAATTCGCCAATAAATTATTGGTTGGATATACTTCTTTCAGAGATACTCGCGATCCTCATTCTGCTCCATTCCCTGTTATCGATCTTTTCGATGCCAATGGAAATTTAGCTATCACAGCTGGTTCTGAGATGTTCTCTACTAACAATGTGCTGGATCAGGATGTATTCCAATTTATGGATAATTTAACCTATTATGCTAATAAGCATACAATTACTGCTGGTTTCAATGTTGAGATTTTCAAGTTTAACAATTCCTTTAACTTGTTTTATTATCCTTGGCATATGTTTTTTGGTGGAGTTAGCGAATTCTTAGCTACAACTTCTGCTGATATGGACTTTAATGCTGAAGTTTCAAGTGCACAACAAAAACCTTTTGCTATGTCGGAAGTAGATGTTGCTCAAATAGGCGTTTATCTTCAAGACGAATTTGAAGTGAACGACAAACTATTGATAACTGCAGGTATTCGTATTGATGCTCCAATGTATCTAAACACTATTGCTGTTTCAGATGCAACAGAAGAATCTGCAAATTTTGAAGGATTTGTTGACGAAAACGGCGACCAAGTTACTGTTGACCCTTCAGTATGGCCTTCTTCTCGTATGATGTGGTCGCCACGAATTGGTTTTAATTACGATGCTAAAGGCGATAACAGTCTGCGTTTTCGTGGTGGTACCGGTATATTTACAGGACGTATTCCATTTGTATGGTTAGGCAATCAAGCCTCAAATCCCGGTATTTTCCCTGGATATACATTCCAAGTGAATACCACTTCAGAAGACTTTCATTTCCCACAAGTGTGGAAAACTAATTTAGCTGCCGACTGGAATGTGGGCAATGGTTTGATAGCAAGTTTTGAAGGTATTTACGGAAAAGATATCAATGCAGTAGTTCACAGAAATTACAATATGCTAGCCCCTTCTCAAAAATTGAGAGGAACAGGTGATGATCGCGCAATATTTGCCGGCTTTAATGAAGTAAATATTTATTCAGCCGATCCAAATTCTATCGGATTCCTTGACGCAGGAGCCATTGTTATGGATAATGTTGCTGAAGGATATCAATACAGCTTAACCGGTAAATTGCAGAAAACATTTAATTTTGGTCTTCGTGCCGACTTCGCCTATACTTACCAGGAATCGAAAGATTACACCTCTATTCCTGCTGAAATTGCTGCCGATGCTTTTCAACGTAATCCTGTAGTTGGTAATCCAAATGATCCTCAACTTTCATGGTCGCGTTATGGCTTAAAACACCGTATGATTTCGAGCTGGATGTATCAAACTTCTTATAAGTCTATGGCTTCTTCTTTTGCTTTATTTGTAGAAGCAGGACAAGGAAACCGTTATTCTTATACCTATGCCGGAGACTTAAATCAAGATGCTATTATGAATAACGACTTGCTTTACGTACCTGCTCATTACAATGATATTAAATTCGGAACAGTTGTTGACGGTGTTGGAATTGTAGCTGCTAATGCAGATGCACAATGGACAGCTTTGGATGCATTTATTGAGCAAGATCCTTATCTAAGTACACGTCGTGGCGATTATGCTGAAAGAAATGGCGCTTCTCTGCCTTGGTTTATGCAAATTGACTTCCGCTTTATGCAAGATTTTCATTTTAATGTAAAAGGAAAGAAAAATACTATCCAACTTTCACTTGATATTATGAATCTTGGTAATATGTTTGGTTCGGTATGGGGCGTTCGTCAATTCGCAAGCACATACAATCCTATTACTTTTACAGGACTTGATGCTTATAACCAGCCTTATTTCAATTTCGATACTAACCTGAAGGAAACTTATATTGATGATTTCTCTGTTAATTCGAAATGGCAAATGCAAGTAGGTATTCGCTATATCTTTAATTAAGGATATTTCTAAATTGATAAAGGGCTGCTTCAACTATGAAGCGGCCCTTTTTTATGAACGAATATTTGATAAAATATTCAATTGCTATCAGATATATTCGTCTAACCAATTCCAAATAATATTTTTACCCATTGGAGTCATAATAGATTCCGGATGAAATTGCAATCCTTTTATATTGAATATTTTATGACGAATTGCCATGATAATACCTTTTTCGCTTCTAGCGATAATTTCTAAATCATCAGGAAACTCTTCATCCGAAACTGCCCAACTGTGGTATAATCCTACCTGAATAGTTTCAGGCAAATTTTTAAAAAGTGAATCTTTTTTCAGAATATGAGTTTGTCGCGCAATACCATGAACAGGTTGTTTGAAATTGAATAATTTTCCCCCAAAAGATTCTGCAATAGCATGATGTCCTAAACAAATTCCTAAAATAGGTTTTGAAGCACAAAATTTGCGAATTATTTCAGGCATTATTCCTGCTTTGGAAGGAAGACCGGCTCCCGGTGAAAGCATTATTTTATCGAACTGAGCAACACTCTCTAAATCAATTTGATCGTTTTTTACAATTGAAAGTTTTTTTACTCCAAATTGCTCAATCAGCTGTTTGAGATTATATGTAAATGAGTCGTAATTATCAAGCAAAAGCACTTTCATTAAGAGCAATTTTTATCTTTGCAATACTATAAAAATAATGGGTATTATGTTGCAGAAATCAAAGGCTATAGCAAAAATGAATGCATTTGGAAAAGCACGAACTCCATTTCTTTTTATAATCGATTTTTTAGGTGAGAAAAGTCTTGTTTTGTCAACAGAGGAAATTAATTCTGAAGAAATTTTGTATAGTGTTGGCGTTCATACTAATGCGTTGTTTGTTGAATCGCCTGATATAACAGATAAAATCAGATTCTCCAAATTTCCAATTAGCTTTCAGCATTATCAAAAAGCCTTTGCTAAAGTAAAAGCAAATCTCGATTATGGAAATTCATATTTGGTAAACCTCACTAAACCTACTCCAATAAAATTAAACAGAAATACCCGAGAAATTTTTTATCAGTCAAAAGCACCATATAAATTATGGGTAAAAGATAAATTTGTTGTATTCTCACCCGAAATATTTGTTCGTATTGAAAAAGATAAAATTGCCTCATTTCCGATGAAAGGGACTATAGATGCACGATTATATGATGCTGAATATCAAATCTTAAACGACCCTAAAGAAATTGCAGAGCATAATACAATAGTCGATTTAATACGAAACGATTTAAGTATTTTAGCTAAAAATGTGAGAGTAGAGCGTTTTAGATATATCGATAGAATAAGAACAAATCAAAAGGATTTATTGCAAATCAGTTCGGAAATTGTTGGTGATTTGGAAAATGATTTTTTTGATGAATTGGGTACACATTTTTTTAAATTACTTCCGGCAGGTTCAATCAGCGGTGCACCAAAGAAAAAAACCTTAGAGATTATCAAAGAAGCTGAAAATTATGAACGTGGATTTTATACTGGTGTTTTCGGTTTTTTCGATGGTAAAAAACTCGACAGTGGAGTAATGATTCGCTTTATTGAAGAACAAAATGGGCAATTAATTTTTAAAAGTGGTGGTGGCATTACCACTTTCAGCGATACGGAAAAAGAATATAACGAATTGATAGATAAGGTGTATGTCCCAATTTATTGAAACTATTAGAATTGAAAATGGTAATATCGAATTATTAGATTACCATAACGAGCGCTTTAATGCTACTCGAAAATTGTTTTATTGTGTTGAAGATGAATTGGATTTGGCGACTTTTATTAATCTCCCCGAAATATATAAAAAGGCTTTAGTAAAATGCCGAATTGTTTACGATTTAGAAATTCGAGATATTAAGTTTTCGTTTTACGAAGCTCAAAATATTATGCGTCTAAAATTAGTAAAGGCATCTATTAATTATTCTCATAAATCAACCGATCGGATTCATTTAGAGCAGCTTAAAAACTCAGCTTTTCCAGCCGTTGAGGTTTTGATTGTGAATGATGGGAAAATTAGTGATACTTCTTTTTCAAATATTATTTTTTTAAAAAACAAACATTGGTTTACTCCTGATTCGCCTCTTCTGGCAGGCGTTAGACGCGAATTTTTATTAAATGAAGGCATTATTGAGGAGCTTAGCATCCGCCCTGCGGATCTAAAAAACTTTGATGCATTTATGCTTATCAATGCTATGCTTCCTTTCGATAAAACCCGAGCTTTGGCAATCCAAAATATTATCGATTTATGACTCACAGATTTAATATAAAAACGATTAAAGAAACTTCTTCAACAAATTTGTTGATGCAGGAATGGGAGAAGATTGGCAGATTGAAACATGGCGATGTGCTACGTGCAGTAAATCAATCAAATGGAATTGGACAAATCGGAAATTTTTGGGAAAGTGAATATGGCAAGAATTTAACTTTTAGTTTATTTTTAGAAACTCATTTTCTAAAGGCTGATAAATTGTTTCAACTTAACAAAATTATTTCCTTATCAGTATATGATTATTTGGCTCAAAAGGAGATTGAAGATGTTAAAATTAAATGGCCCAACGATGTGTATATTGACGATAAAAAAATCGCAGGCATGCTAACACATAATAGTTTTTTGGGCGATAAATTGGAAAACAGTATTATAGGTTTAGGCTTGAATATCAATCAGATAAAGTTCAATAGCGATGCTCCCAACCCGATTTCTTTAAAACAAATTACACAAATAGACTATAATTTAGAAAATGAATTAAACCTCTTATTACAAATTATCCAAATGCGATTGAATCAATTGCTAAAAGGAAATTCCTATATAAATCAAGATTATTTAAATTGTTTGTACGGTTTTGCAGAAAAACGCAAATTTAAAGACTCTGAAGGCTTATTTTTTGGCATAATAAAAGGAGTCGATTCTTATGGGCGATTAATCGTAGAAAAAAACACTGGTATTCAATCTGTTTACGATTTGAAAATGATAGAATTTGTAGAGGAAAAGTAAATTATCGAAATTTAGTGGTTAATCAAAATAATGTATAATCATCTGAAATACATTATTTTATATCATATATATTTCTCCGTGGCTCTTTGTGTCTTCTCTGTGGTTCTCCCTGAAATAGTTCCGTTTTCCGCAAGAATTTCTAATCTTTCCTAGCTATATTTTTCCTGCAAACGATCAACTAAAATATCTACAAAATTCTGCAAAGGTTTTTTTGCCATCATGGCCAACATTGCATTCATATCAGCATTAAAAATAATGTAAACATCAGATGTTGAATCATTTACTTTAGATATAATAGTACTTAAATCGTAGTTAAAAGGATTTTTTCCTTCTGATATCATCTCAACTTTTTCGTTTTCAATATTCTTGCCAAAAGCCATATTTAAATGTGCCATGCCATCAATAGTAAAAGCGCAAGAATTCTGTGTTGAACTCCAATTTACTACTTTGTCGGGCATAAGTTCTTGTAGATTGTTAAAGTCGCTTAAGAAAGCATAAATAGTTTCTGCAGAAGCAGCAATTTTTTTATTCTGGCTTGTAATTGTTGTCATATTCTTTTATTATTTTCCCCAGTTGGCAGGATCTTTCCGCCATTGTTTTAAAGGTTCTAAATCTTTATCTTGAATAAATTCATCGAATAATGCTTGCTCTATCAAGTAGTTATAATTTGATAGAGTAAAAAGTTTGCATTTTGCATCTTCAAAGCTCTTTTTAGCAATATCAAAATCGTAGCTAAAAATAGCAATCAAGCCTTTTACATCGCAATTTAATTTACGAAGTGCTTCTACAGCTTTTAGACTGCTTCCGCCGGTTGAAATAAGATCTTCAATTACAACAACTCTTTGCCCCGATTCTACTACACCCTCAACCTGATTGGTCATACCGTGAGCTTTTTGCTCAGAACGAACATAAGCGAAAGGCAAACCCAATTCTTGTGCAACCAGAGCACCTTGTGCAATTCCTCCGGTGGCAACACCAACTATAAGATCAACATCGCCAAATTCTTCTTGAATTAATTTAACAAACTCCTGGCGAATAAAAGTGCGGATTTGAGGATAAGAAAGCGTAAGTCGATTGTCGCAATAAATTGGCGATTTCCATCCTGACGCCCAGGTGAAAGGTTCTTTGGGCCTCAATTTAACTGCTTTAACCTTTAAAAGCAATTTAGCTATATGAAGAGCTACTTCGTGAGAATTATTGGTAATGTTTTGCATTGTGCGTTATTATTTTTGGATGTAAGATTTCTTTTGGTTAGTGCGAAGAATCCTTTATTTTTGATTAAGAATTATATTAATTACAATTCTAATTAATTTTTTTTATGTTCAAGAACAGAAAACTATGTCTATTATTATGCAAAAGTATAAAGTTTTTATAAATGATAAGTGGATTTTCTTTGGAGAATTTATTAAAAGTCAATATTCTGAAGATGAAGAATATGAGGTATTAGATGCAAGCGAGCATTTAATATTTAACATGGCAGGAATGATAAAAACAGGCAATTTTGATAGAAATATTGTGTTAAATCAGACTTCAGATGCAAAGAAATCGTTTGATTATTTCTTGAAACAGTTTTTTGTTTTAGAAGCTGCCGGTGGTATTGTTCGCCATTCAAACAATGCTTTTTTAATGATTAAGCGTTTTGGTTTTTGGGATTTTCCAAAAGGAAAAATAGAGAAAGGTGAGAGTAAAAAGGAAGCGGCTTTGCGAGAAGTTCAGGAAGAAACTGGCATTAAAAACATTAAGATTATAAGAAAGTTACCCACGAAATATCATATTTATAGCTATGAAAATAAGTGGACTGTTAAAAAAACATTTTGGTATTTAATGTCCAGCGATTTTAATGGCAAACTAAAGCCACAAATAGAGGAAGATATTCGTGAAGCAGTATGGGTTCCGGAAGCTGAACTTGCCAATTATTTAGCTCTAACATATAATAGTTTAAAAGAGCTTGTAAAAGATTCTATGCTGTTTTGAGAAAACTAATTAACCAATCTCTAAATATTATAATCAAATTTGTATAAATAAATAATTCGGCTAACTTTGTGCATATGAGAATAGATATAATCCTAATCGTAGCTTTTTATTTTGTTGCTCCTGCACTTATTTTAAGCTCTTGTAAGAATTTTCCTTTTATTAAAAAGATTGGTTCCATTGTAATTGCCTATATATTAGGTATTTTACTTGGATTATCGAATTTATTACCTGAAAACTTTTACAGTGTTCAAGATCTACTGACTAGTATCACCATACCTTTAGCAATTCCACTTTTACTCTTTCATTTAGCAGGCTCTACTTTTAAAGCTTTAATTGTAGGACTTATTAGTGTTATTATTACTGTTGCTTTAGGCTATCATTTTTTTCGGCCTGTTGGTGATACTGAATTTTGGAAAGTGGGAGGATTGCTAGTTGGTGTTTATACGGGTGGAACTCCAAACTTGGCCTCACTCAAGGTTATGCTAGATGTTGATCCATCGACTTATTTAATGGTTCATTCCTACGATTTAATTATTGGATCAATTTATTTATTATTTCTAATTACGTTTGCTCAGAAAGTTTTTAATTATTTTTTGCCTGCTTTTAAAAAATCCGAATTGAGTGCTGCTTATGATGAAGAAATTCAAGCTCATGCATTCGATGTATTATTTAATAGAAAAGCAATCTGGCCATTAATTAAAGTTTTAGGATTAGCCCTTTTTATTGTAGCAGTTTCAGGCGGAATCGCTATGCTTTTCCCAAAAGATTATCTGATGATAGTGATTATTTTAGGAATTAGTTCTCTTGCAATATTAGCCTCTTTTATTCCCGGTGTAAATAAAGTAAACGAATCGTTCGATTTAGGCATGTATCTAATTCTTGTATTCAGCATTGTAGTTGCTTCAATGGTTGATTTAACTAATTTATCCACTGTGTCTTTCGACTTGATAGCATATTTAAGTTTTGTAATGTTCGGATCTCTTATTTTGCAAATAATTATTTCGAAATTTACTAAAACAGATTCTGATACTGTGATAATTACAAGTACAGCATTAATTTGTAGTCCACCATTTGTACCTGTAGTATGTGCTGCCTTAAAAAACAGAGAACTAATTGTTCCGGGTATTACAGTTGGGATTATTGGTTATGCCGCAGGTAACTATTTGGGGTTTCTTATGTCGGAACTTCTTCAATATTGGCCGTTTTAGTATTTAAATCAATATTTTGCATATTAATAAGTCGGTGAATAAAAAATATAATACAACAACTAAAGTCATAATTTTTTAATAATTTTACATCTTCAAATTATTAAAGATGAATTTAA
>CAZTST010000048.1:0-17393 GCA_964616585.1 uncultured Draconibacterium sp. | reverse complement strand
GGTATATGCAAACTAATATATTGACAAGTGCTATACAATTCTTCAACAGAGTGAAAAATCTTTACACCATCGGCTTCAATAGCTTCATCTTTAACAAAAGGATCGTAGGCAAACACTTCCATTCCAAATCCTTTAGCAATTTTAGCTACATATCGACCAACATTTCCGTAGGCATGAATACCAAGTTTTTTACCTCGTAATTCCGAACCTGATTTCCCATTAAATTGATTTCTGGCTTGAAAAACCATCATTCCGAAAACCAATTCGGCAACTGCATTTGAATTTTGACCTGGTGTATTCATTGCAACAACATTATTGGCTGTTGCAGCTTTCAAATCGATATTATCGTAACCTGCGCCTGCCCGAACTATTATTTTCAATTTTGGCGCAGCTTCAATTACTTCTTTTGTTGCATTATCGCTTCTAATAATAAGAGCATCAGCATCTTTTACGGCTTCCAATAACTCGTCATTATTTGTATATTTTTCAAGAGCAGAAAAGATAAATCCCGCATCCTCAATAATTTGCTTTATTTGCTTAACCGCCACAGTAGCAAAAGGTTTTTCTGTTGCAACTAGTACTTTTGTCATAGCTTAATTTTTTATTGATTGATAAATTAAAGTTTAATGGTTTGCCTCAAACTCTTTCATTAAAGCTACCAAAGCTTCAACACTCTCTTTTGGAAGCGCATTGTAAGTAGATGCTCTGAAACCACCAACTGAGCGATGTCCTTTTAAACCCATCATTCCATTTGCAGTTGCTAAATCAAGAAATTCTTTTTCAAAAGCCTCATAACCTTTGTTCATAACAAAACAAATATTCATTCTGGAACGATCGGCTTTATCCTTTATCGTTGGCTGGAAACATTTGTTACGATTAATTTCATCATAAAGAAGATTCGCTTTTTCTATATTTCTTTTCTCCATAGCCGCAACTCCACCTTGAGCTTTTAACCATTTTAAGGTTTGAAGTGCAGAAAAAATTGGAAGAACAGGAGGTGTATTGAACATGGATTCTTTGTCGATATGTGTTTGATAATTCATAATCGTAGGAATGGCTCTATCCACCTTTCCTAAAATATCGTTGCGAATAATTACAAAAGTAACACCTGAAGGCGCTAAATTTTTCTGAGCTCCACCATAAATCAAAGCGTATTTTGAAACATCTATTGGGCGACTAAAAATATCTGAAGACATATCGGCAACTAAAGGAATTTTGCAGTCGAAATCTTCGAAAATCTCAGTTCCGTAAATGGTATTATTTGTTGTAATATGAAAATAATCAGCATCTTCGGGAACTACATATCCTTTAGGAATATAATTGTACATTGAGTCTTTTGAAGATGCAACTTCAACAACTTCACCAAAAAACTTAGCTTCTTTTAAAGCGTTTGCAGCCCAGGTTCCTGTATTCAAATATGCTGATTTTTTATTCATTAAGTTAAATGGAATCATAAGAAACTGAGTGCTAGCTCCTCCACCTAAAAATATTACACTATAATTATCCGGAATATTTAGCAATTCTTTAAAAAGATCTTGAGCCTCATCAACAACAGCAACAAATTCCTTACTTCGATGTGAAATCTCTAAAACAGATAAACCGGTTCCTGCAAAATCTTGAATGCCTTTCATGGTTTCATCTAGTGTAAATTGTGGAAGAATAGAAGGCCCTGCATAAAAATTGTGTTTTTTCATCTTTATAGTATATATTATTTATTATAACCTTAGCGAGAATAGATTATTTAAATTATTGTTTTAGTTATTGATGATTAAGTACTTAATCTTATTTCAAAATATAAATAATTTATTTAAAGTATCTATTTTTTTTCACAGGGCAAAATTAAGTATTATTCGTTTATTATATGCCAGTTATTTAGAATATTTCGTAAATTTTACAAGCTTTAACATACCATAGGCTAATCATAGCTATTGACTAGATTTGGAATTGAAAACTTTGTGTCTCAAATTATAATTTTCTAAAAATTTATGTGGAAAGATTCTAAACTATTTTTTTAATTCCTGTAAATGCATATATTTGTAATTCAAAAATAAAAACTAAATTAATTATGAGTCATACGATTGAAGTTTCCGGAACTATTACAAAAAAAGAAATGCTAGCTGCTATTAATCCTGAAATTAGCAACAACACTTTAATACTTGAGACTGCTCATGCGTTTCCAGGCTATCACGGTATTGTGCCAGAAGAAAAAGTGCCCGGCTCCTTGTTTTTAATTACTAAAAGAAAATATCCGAAAGAAACAGTAATCCGCTCAGCAAAGGTTTTCGAAAAATCGTTAAAAATAGAATTAGACATGGTGGTATCTCGCATCACATTGCAAAACAATGAAGTACCTGCCATTCGAATTAAAGGTGTGACTAATTATGTTATTCTTCCTCAATTGATTCAGGCTTTATATGATGAAGGATATAGATTTGAAAAGTATAAACCTATTAAAGAGTTTATGAGCATAATACAAGTAAAAAAGGAATTTCTTTTAGAAGAAATTGAAGAAGGATTTTATCACGACAAAGAAAATCCTGAAACTCATTATTTTGCTATGCAAAAAGAGCTTAAATGGTATGCTTTCGAAAAAGCTATCATCGATATTAAATACAATACCAGTGATAATAATTTTGATGCAGCATTAGCCACTTTCTATCGCGCAGGTGGCCTTATAGATTTGGTACGTATTTATAAAAAAGATTTAAGTATAAAAGAATTAAAAACGATTAAGCAAAAGTTATGTGATTATATACATGCTTAATACAAAAAATATTTTTTGCAATTTCAGGCTTCATTTGAAGCCTTTTTTATTGAAAGCAATAGTTTTATTAATGCTTCTCTAAAAGAATTAGAGGATTAATAATTTTGAGCCCTAAAAATAAGTATCGCCGATTTGAGCGTAAAAAAGAGGTAGTTTTGCAAACTGAAAAATATTGTAAATGAATTTGATAAATATATTCGATATTGTTGATAAATATCTGATTGATAAGCTTTTAGAACTTAATTTACCGCTAGAAACAGCTGATTATCTTGCAAGCTACAGCCTATTGTTGATTAGTTTTCTAATTTCTGTTGCTTTGTTTTATCTAACACGTTGGGTTTTAAGAAAATTTATTGTGCCTCATATCCGAGGTTCTCAAACAAAATGGGACGACTATTTATTAGAACATCGGTTATTTCATAAAGCCGCTTATCTAATTCCTGCCTTTTTTATCGGATGGACTATACATCCTATCTTTAGTGAGCTTGAAAATGTCAAAAATATTCTCCTGTTGATAATTAAAATCTACAAGTTTCTCATTGTTGCTTATATAATTAATGCTATAATAAACACTTTAGTTCATGCTTATACCGACCAATCAGCAAATAGAAAATTACCGGTTAAGGGAGTTGCTCAAATCGTAAAACTATTTGTTTGGATTACAACAATCATTTTTATAGTTAGCATTATTATTGATAAAAATCCTTTAAGCATATTTGCCGGACTTGGTGCAGTATCAGCGATTTTACTTTTGGTTTTTAAAGATCCAATTCTAGGCTTTGTCGGAGGAATTCAATTAGCCGCTTTCGATATGGTTAAAGAAGGCGATTGGATTAGCCTTCCAAAATACGATGCAGATGGCACTGTAATTGACATTTCAATTACAACTGTTAAAATAAAGAACTGGGACAATACAATCAGTACAATCCCAACTTATGCGTTAATATCAGATTCGGTTAAGAACTGGAGAGGCATGGAAGAATCTGATGGCCGTAGGATAAAACGATCCATCAATTTAGATATGCATAGTGTAAAATTATGCACTCCTGAAATGATTGAGCGCTTCTCTAAATTCGAATACTTAGGCGATTATATTCGCGAAACAGAGGAACGCATCCAAAAACAAAACAAAGAAAGAAATACCGATACCAGCCTGATGATTAATGGTTTACGCCAAACCAATATTGGGGTTTTTAGAGCTTATTTAAGGAATTACCTTTCAAATCATCCACTAGTAAACCACGAGATGACTACTATGGTCAGACAGTTAGCCCCAACGGAAAAAGGAATCCCTTTGGAGATTTATGTTTTTAGTAAAATAAAAAGCTGGGTTGAATATGAAGGTATTCAATCTGATATCTTCGACCATATATTGGCAGTTGTTCCAGAATTTGAACTATCTGTTTTCCAAGAACCTAGTGGAGCTGATTTCAGGAGAATTTTATAATAATTTCATTCTTTTCCAAAAATCCCTTGACAAATTAAAAATAGCGCCATATCTTTGACCGAACGTTCAGTCAAACAAATATGTGCCCAAGAAGTAGTCATCAGTTTGGAGATATACGTAAGGAAAAAAGACATCTAATCCTTGAATCAGCGCTTATTGTCTTCGCTAAAAAAGGTTATCACGCGGCATCAATAGCTAATATTGCAAGCGAAGCAGGCATTTCTAAAGGACTTATTTACAATTACTTTAAGAGCAAAGAAGAAATCCTGAAAGAAACTCTATCCGGTGGTTACGAGCATATTTTTCAACATTATCGTTTCGATCCGGAAACCTTTACTCCAAAAGAATTTGCCAATTTAATCGATCTATCTTTTAATCTTCTTGAAGAAGATTTTTCTTATTGGAAAATCTATTTTTCTGTATTGATGCAAACCGAAGTTATGGAAATTATTCAGGATAAATTAATGGACATCCTAATTCCGATTATTGAGGATTTCGCAGCTTATCTAACAAAGAAGGGTTATAAAAACCCTTTTGAAGAAGCTCGCTTTTTCGGTGCCATTATGGATGGTTTATGTATGAATTATATTACTGATCCAAAAACTTTCCCAAAAGAATATTGTATAAATCGTTTAAAATCAATCTATAACTTACCTCAATAATGAAGTATAAAATTTCAATGGTATTAGCAGTATTGTTTATCAGTCAATTGAGCGTTTTTGCTCAAAGCGATGAAAAAGCAAAAGAAATCGTGCGCAAAGCACAAAACATCACGTTGGGCACTAACAGTAGCTCTACAATGACCATGAATATAATCCGCCCGGAATGGAATCGGTCGGTAACTATGCAAAGCTGGTCGATGGGAACGGATTACTATATCATTTACATCACAGCTCCAGCTCGTGACAAAGGACAGGTTTTCCTTAAACGTGAAAAAAATATGTGGAATTGGATGCCTACAATTGGCCGAATGATTAAAATTCCACCAAGCATGATGATGAGCTCCTGGATGGGTTCCGATTTTAATAACGATGAGTTGATGAAAGAAAGTTCACTCATTGTTGATTATACCCATAAAATTGTTGGTGAAGAAAATGTGGATGGATACAGTTGCTATAAGATTGAATTAATTCCACTTCCGCAAGCTCCCGTTGTTTGGACTAAAGTGTTTATGTGGATATCGAAAGAAAAGGATTTTGCACTTAAATCAGAATTTTATGGTAAAAATGATGAGTTGATAAATCAACAATTCGCCTCCGAAATTAAAATGATGGACGGTCGGCTATTGCCTTCAAAAATGGTGATGGAACCTGTTCAAAAACCAGGACATCAAACCATACTTATCATCGAAAAAATAAAGTTCAACGATTCAAGTATAAATGAGAGTATGTTTTCTCAGCAAATGATGAAACAAATTCGACCAATCTAATAAAGCCTAATGAATACACTTTTCAAAATAGCTTGGCGAAATTTATGGCGCAACAAAAAGCGATCGCTTATCACCATAGTTTCCATATTTCTGGCAGTATTGCTTTCTATTTTTATGCGCTCTATGCAAATTGGTTCATACGACAATATGACTAAGGCTGCCATTTCACAAGTGGGATATATGCAAGTGCAAGGAAAAGGTTATTGGGAAAACCAAAGCCTGAACAAAGCCATCATCTATTCCAAAGAGCTGAAAGAAACAATAAACGAAGTTGAAAATGTTAAAAGTCAAATTGCGCGACTGCAAAGCTTTGGCTTGGCATCTGCCCTCAACAAAACAAAAGGTGCTTTAATCAGCGGTATTATTCCCGACATTGAAGACTTACACCAAGGACTTAAAAAGAAAATAGTTTGGGGTAGCTACTTGAGTGATAATGACAAGGGAGTTCTGATAGGACAGGATTTGGCTCGCTATCTGGGGATTATTCAGGTTGAAAAAGAAATTATTTATTCGGTTGATAGTCTTGAACAAACAACAATTGAAAAAATTACGCTTCTAAATGATACTTTGGCTATTATCGGCGCAGGTTATCAAGGTAATACAGCGGCGGCGATTTTCCCTGTAACAGGAATCTTGAAATTTGCTACACCTCAAGAAAACACTAGCTTAATTTATATGACACTCGAAAATGCCCAATATACTTTTTCGCCTTATGTTCCTAATTTGGTTACATCCATTGCTATTGATTTAGAAGATAAAAATGAATTAGAGCAAACACAAAGCGATATTCAATTGATTTTAAACAATAAATACGATGTATTGCTTTGGGGCGAAATGTTAATAGAAATTGTACAAGGCATTCAATCTGATAATGTTAGCGGAATAGTGATGCTGGGAATTCTTTATATGATAGTCGGATTTGGCTTACTTGGTACCGTTTTAATGATGACTATGGAAAGACGACGCGAAATGGCGGTAATGATTTCCGTAGGACTTCAGAGAAGTCGATTGGCAATTATTCTTGTTGTTGAATCTATTATTCTTGCAATTCTTGGAGTGATTGCAGGAATTTTCTTAAGCTATCCTTTCATTTATTATCTCTATATAAATCCAATTCCTCTTGAAGACGAAATGGCCGAAATGATGGCTAGTTACAATCTGGAACCGGTTATACCATTTTCAATGAATTTTTCGATATTCTACAATCAAGCTTTAGTAATCTTCATTTTAGCATTATTTATATCTCTTTATCCTCTTTTTACAGCTTTTCGATTAAAACTGATTAAAGCATTTCAAAAATAAATCTGGAATTATGACAATATTTATCTCTTGGAAAAATGTTTGGCGCAACAAAGCAAGAAGCCTTGTAATTATGGGCGCTATCACAGTTGGCTTATTCGGTGGTATTTTTTCTTATGCTTTAATGATGGGCGGCACAATGCAGCGCATCGACAGCGCAATAAAAAACGAAACAGCCAGCTTTCAACTACACAATCCTGCTTATTTGCTCGAAGATGATATTCGGAATAACATACAAAATCCACAAGAATACATACACCAAATCGAGCAAATGCCTGAAGTACAAGGTATAACAGATAGATTAAAATCAACAGCGATGTTAAGTACGGCTTACTCTTCTACTGGTATAGTCGTTAATGGAATCTATCCTGAAAAAGAAATCAAAGTCACCCGACTATTCGAATCGATAACTGAAGGTGAATATCTTTCTGAAAAAGATCAAATTCCAATAATTATTGGAAGGAAACTAGCTAAGAAGCTAAATGCTGAAGTCGGAGATAAACTAATCCTTTCTGTGCCAACTATTGAAGGTGACGTAGCTTATGGAGCATTTATTTTGAAGGGCGTTTACAATACTCAAAATGATATGTTCGATGGGATTCAGGCCTACATCAAAAAAAACGATCTCGCCCAATTAATTGGCATTGACGAACAAATTACTTCTGAGTTGGCCATCAGCCTATTAGATGCAGAACAGAGTGAACCAATTACTGAAACACTTCGCACAAAATTTTCTTCTGAAATTGAAAATGAAAGTATTGTAATTCGCACATGGAAAGAAATCGATCCAATGTTAGGTTGGATGATTGATATGATGAGTTATTTTTCTTGGATTTTTGTAGGGATTATTCTTGTTGCACTTGCATTTGGAATAGTAAATACAATGCTGATGGTAGTTTTAGAAAGAGTTCGCGAAATTGGAATGCTGATGGCAATTGGAATGAATAAAATCCGTGTTTTTGCAATGATTATGTGGGAAACTGTTTTTCTTTCAATAACAGGAGGAATATTCGGAATGCTAGTCAGTGTGGCTTTTATTGCTTATTTCCAGAAATTCGGAATGGATCTGAGTGCCGTTGCTGAAGGTATGAATGCTTATGGATATAGCGCAATTATATATCCCGAAGCTCCACTTTCATTTTATATAGAAGTGTCGATAATGATAGTTATAACAGCGATTTTAGCTTCGATATATCCAGCTTTAAAAGCTTTGAGATTGCATCCTGCGGAAGCAGTAAGGGAGTAAAAAATAGTTAAGAGTTATGAGTTAAAAGTTATGAGTTCAAAATTTAAAATTAAAAAATTCAACAGTTATGTCAATTATAAAAATAGAAAATCTTCATAAAACATACAACGAAACTCAAGTTCCGGTGCACGCTGTTCGGGGAATAGATTTAGAATTTCAAGAAGGTGAATTCACCGCAATTATAGGCCCATCGGGCTGCGGCAAAACTACCTTTTTAAATATGGTCGGGGGATTAGACAAACCATCTGAAGGAACTGTAATTATAGACGGGAAAGATATTGCTCATTTAAGTTCGCGACAATTGATTGATTATCGCTTGCAAAATATTGGCTTTGTTTTTCAGTCGTACAATCTTATTCCTGTGCTCACTGCCGGCGAGAATATTGCTTTTATTATGGAGCTTCAAGGGAAATCAAAGAAGGAACGGACGGAACGTGCCAAAGACCTTCTGGAGCAAGTTGGTATAGGCGATAAGTTTGATGTGCGTCCGGGACAACTATCTGGTGGTCAGCAACAAAGAGTTGCAGTTGCTCGTGCTTTAGCTTCAAAACCTAAATTTATTTTGGCCGATGAGCCTACAGCAAATCTCGATTCAAAAGCTACCGAAGATTTATTGGATATGATGGCCGAAATGAACCGAAAGCACAATATTACTTTTATCTTTTCTTCGCACGACCAACGTGTAATTAACCGTGCAAAACGATTGATTACTTTAACCGATGGAAAAGTAACGGAAGATATTAGTATTGATAAATAAAGATAAACTTCGTGCCTTCGTGCCTCTGTGGTGAAAATATATTAGTGAAATGTTTAACCACGAAGACACAGAGACACAAAGAAAAAAATGAAAAATGAAGAAAGCACTCCTTATTTCCTTACTTTTTACAACGCTTTTCTCTTCATCACAAAGCAAATTTACCATTGATGGACGCGTAGAAGGCATGCCAGTATTTTGGAAGCTACAAGGAGATGATTTAGGAACCATAGGTTTAGATGTCGACAAATTATACAGTTACAGCAGTTTAAATAATCGATTAAACCTCAATTGGTATCCCAGCGATAAAATTCAATTCCAAATTGGTGTTCGAACAAGCTATGTTTTTGGCGATTTAGTATATGAATTAAACAAAAGTCTGGATGGGCTATACAATTCCATGTTTACAGAAGATCCCGGCTGGATGAATTTAACCCATGCCTGGCACGATGACAATAATGGTGTATTCTTCTCTAATGTTGACAGACTCTTTTTTCAATACAATGGCGAAAAGATGAGTTTGACTATCGGTCGTCAGCGCATCAATTGGGGAATAAATATGATTTGGCAACCCAACGATATATTCAATAGTTTTAATTACCTCGATTTTAATTATCCTGAACGTCCTGGTAGTGATGCCGTGCGTCTTCAATACTTTACAGGAATGACTTCCTCCATTGAATTGGCCTATAAAATTGATGATAAAGACCAATCCACTTTTGCCGCTAAATATGCTTTCAATCGATGGAATTACGATTTTCAGTTTATGGCTGGAATAATGAATGACGAATATTGGACCGCTGGCCTTGGCTTTTCAGGAAATATAGGCGGAGCAGGATTGAATGGCGAAGCAGCCTATTATTTTCCTAAAGCAGATATTCCAAACTTAAACGAAGCTTTAATTGCTTCATTGGGAGCAAATTATATGTTTAAAAACAGTTTGTTTATTAATGTAGGCGGCTTATTAAATTCAGCAGGCTCTACCGTAAAAGTCTCGCGTTCGATGTTTACAATGATGGAAAATATCTCGGTCTTAGATTATACAAAATCTCTTGCCGCTTTTTTTGCGAGTGCCTCCTATCCTATTACACCTTTAATAAATCTCGATTTCTCGGGAATGGTAAATCCTTTTGACGCCTCTTTTTATGTTGGCCCTTCACTTAATATTTCGCTAAGCGACAATTTAAGCCTTTATTTTATTGCTCAAACTTTTTGGGGCGAAGAAGGCAGCGAATATGGCGATATTGGCCAGATGTATTTTTGTAGATTGCAGTGGAATTTTTAGAATTCTGTTTGGAACAAAAAAAGAAGATTTTAATTCATTTCACATTTGTATTTATTGTCTGATTCTCACCACCTGTCAAAACTAAACTTAGCTTCTGTGTCAATGAATTAAAGAAACAAAATGTAAACCGGATTTGATAAACTGATCAAATGTTTGTATTTTTGTAATTAAACGAGCAATTAAAATGTTCAAACCCTGAAAATAAAAGAAATGGAGGTGTATTATGAAAATTTTAAACTTTCTTCGAGATTTTGCAATCACATTCTTAATTGTATTTATTGTCAGCTTGATTGTAGGTTATGCTTATAGTTCTATAGCTCATGATTCAGGTTTAATTGATTGGGAAACATCAATTCAATTAGCTGTCATTTTCGGAATTATATTTCCTACGATTAAGATTTTTGAGAAACGATAAAAACATATATAGCTGAATTTAAATGTGCTTTTTGTTTAATGCTTTGAAAACTTTATATTTCAAAACCAATTTTTATATAACCTAAATAAATATAAGAGATACAAACTAATGGAACAGAAAGATTCCTTACTCAGGGAAATTGAAAAGATAGAATTGTTTTTACGGGCAATTCTAAATAGTCTGATTGGAAGAGAAATTATTTAGCCATAACAATAAAAAAACGTTTCGTAGAAAAGAAAGAAATACTTTTTGGTAAAATCGGATTTGACATTGATTAGTTTTTGACTTTAGATGAATCAGCATCCATTGATTATGTCTCTACTTTTAAAGGAATTATTGCAGTGAACCTTAGCTATTAGCTGAAATTTTATTTTTTATAGGTCAAAATGATGGAGCTGATAAGAAAAAATGTTTTATTGAAAAAACATTTTAGATCCTTGATTCATTCTCATTAATTTTTCAATATAGTGCATATGTGAAACTAATCTATTTATATTTGTTTTAGAACAATTAAGAAAATACGATTACATAATATCATTATTAATAACCCTAACATAAAAAACGTATGAAAAAATTAGTTGCAGAATTTATCGGAACCTTATGGTTGGTTTTAGGTGGTTGTGGAAGTGCTGTTTTAGCTGCAGCATATCCTGAATTAGGAATTGGATTTGTTGGAGTTGCTATTGCCTTCGGTTTAACCGTGATAACGATGGTATATGCTATCGGGCATATTTCAGGTGCTCATTTAAATCCGGCAGTTTCTATTGGTCTTTGGGTTGGTGGTCGTTTCGACAAAAAAGAATTGTTGCCATACATTGCTGCTCAAGTCTTTGGCGGCATTGCAGGCGCAGGAATCTTATACCTTATTGCAAGTGGTAAAGCAGGATTTGAAATTGGTGGTTTTGCAGCAAATGGCTATGGCGATCATTCACCCGGCGGATACAGCATGCTTGCCGCATTAGTTAGTGAGATAGTAATGACTTTTATGTTTTTAATTATTATTTTAGGTGCTACACATCATAAAGCGCCAAAAGGATTTGCAGGTTTAGCAATTGGTTTGGGATTAACTCTTATTCATTTAATTAGCATTCCTGTAACTAATACATCGGTAAATCCTGCAAGAAGTACAAGTCAGGCAATTTTTGTTGGCGATTGGGCAGTAGGACAATTATGGTTATTTTGGGTCGCACCTATAGTTGGAGCAATTATGGCCGGAGTAGTTTATAAAATGATGTCGCCTGAAAAAGATTAATACTAATTGATAACTGTTAGCTTCTATTCAAGACCTTTTCATCTAAAGCCTTGAATAGAAGTTAATTAATAATACGCTTATGTTTAAAAGTATAGGATTTTATTTCACTATCAGTATTATAATATTTGTAGGTGCTCTACTTTTATTCAATGATATTTTTGCTATCGGAATTGTAATTCTTGGACTAGCCGGATTCCTATTTTTTTTATGGGCATTCATGCTGAAAGACAAAACAAAACTAATTGATTCGCTAAAAGAAGAAATAAAAAAAGTCAGGTCTGAGAAAAAATCTATGGAACAAGAATTAGAAGATTATTCTAAGAGAAAACTAAATATATCAGAAGTTAATACAGTATTGGAACTTGGTCTTATTGAAGTAGATACAAGTTTTAAGAGAACCGTAAACAAACAATTCATGGTTAAAGACAGAAAAGTTCAATTTATCGGAGTTTTACATGTGGATTTTATTGCTAAATATGGAGTTGATTTCAGAAAGCTAATGTATAAAATTAACGAGGAGCAAAAAGAAATATCAATAGCAAACGCAGAACCTGAGTTTTTATCTTTTTCTAAAAGAAACATTAAATGGGAGATTACTGAAATCTTGGAATTTAATACTCCTTTTATGGGAAGTGGTCATTGGCGAACAAACCCCAAACTTGATAGTATCGCAAATGAAATAAAAGAAGAGACTAGAATTCTAGTTGAAAAAGAAACTGAAAATGGACCCGGTGAACTAAAATGGGTTGTTGGTTCGCTAAGAAAACATGTTGAACGTGCTCTCGAATTAATAATTGGAGTTCAAGGATATAAAATAAGATTTACAAGTCTGGATGATGATAATTATAAATCGCTATATGATTATGCGATGGAAAATGATGAAAAAGAACAAATAACTAAACATCAAAATAAAGAGCTAATCAATTGATTAACTCTTTATTCATATTTATTTCGCTTAATTTATTTCTAAATCGTAAGGCATTCTTGCTTGAACTAAATCATTCTTATCAAGATTTTTAAACAAAAAAAGATATTTAGCATAATTACCAAGTTCTTTCTTTAATAAAACATCGCTTTCGCCACTAAAATCTTCAAGCAACTTCATAAAAGGATCTTTTTGAACCGGTAAAGATAAAATCCTATAATCTTCAATTTCAGCTAGTTCAGCAGCAAAAACAATTGCATCTTCCAATCCACCAAGCTTATCAACAAGACCAAGATCGAGAGCCTGCTCTCCTGTCCAAACTCTACCCTGCCCTATTGCATCAACATCTTCAAAGCTCATATTTCTTCCGGCTGCCAC
Source organism: uncultured Draconibacterium sp. (assembly GCA_964616585.1). Classification (GTDB taxonomy): domain Bacteria; phylum Bacteroidota; class Bacteroidia; order Bacteroidales; family UBA12170; genus UBA12170. The sequence continues at coordinate 4,199 of CAZTST010000048.1, read as the reverse complement.
TTTATTCACAAAACTTGAATATACATTTTCAATACTGTTTTGTATAACCGCACGCTGAAAAGGAGACAATGGTTTGGAAAAATCAATAAAATCAGAATTTTTATTGGTCATTACCTCATCAAAAGTAATTCCAAGCTTGTCGTTCATTAATTCTTTAATATTCGGAATCATTCCAAAAACGCCAATAGAACCGGTAATAGTTGTTGGTTCAGCAAAAATGCTATTCGAATTGCAGGCAATATAGTACCCACCCGAAGCTGCAACATCGCTCATAGAAGTAACAACCGGTTTTTCTGCCTTGGTTAGTTCTACTTCGCGCCAAATTAAATCGGAAACCAAAGCGCTTCCACCGGGCGAATTCACACGTAAAACTACAGCTTTAACTCTACTGTTTTCGCGTGCTTGTTGAAGTGCCTTTACAATATTTCTTTCGCCAATATAGCTATCATCGCCTTTTCCGGGCATAATTCCGCCGGAGGCATAAATAACAGCAATTTTATCTCTAGATTTACTTGTCTGATTATAAAAAGATGTTTTTAAATACTTGCCAACAGTAATTAGGCTCAGATTCTTTTTGTCTTCACTATTTGAAAACGATTTCAAATAATCTTTCACTTCATCATTATATTTTAGCCCATCAACAAATCCAAATTCAAGAGCCGATTTTGGATTATTCAGAGCTAATTCATCGGCATATTTATTTAATCGATCAATACTTATATCACGTGCAACACTGATAGGACCAAGCATTTCAGACCAAACTGAATTTATTAAAGCACTAGTCTGCTTCTTGCTTGGCTCGCTCATTTTATCTAAAATAAATGGTTCAACAGCACTTTTAAACTGCCCATGTCTTATAATTTGCATTTCAATTCCCAGCTTTTCGAGTGCACCTTTATAAAAAGTAACCTGGCCTGATATTCCGGCAAACAACATAAAGCCTTCTGGATGCAAGAAAAGCTTATCTGCAACTGAAGCTAAATAATAGCCTTTCTGATCGAATGCTGTTGAATAAGCAACAATAAATTTCCCGTTTTGTTTAAAATTTTCAAGAGCATTTCTTAATTCCTGTGTACTTGATATACCGGCCAAAACAGTGGATGCAGTCAAATATATACCGTCAATATTTGGATCTTCTTTGGCTTTTGTAATTGCACGAATTATATCATCCAAGCCGGGACTTTCTTTAAAAGAAAAATCAGTGAAATCCATTTGTGCAAAAGGATCGTTCGATCCTCTATCATTAATCTCATAATCAAGATTAAGATGCAAAATACTATGTTTTTCTGCAATCACTTCTTTTTTTTCAGCTGAAGAAACAATAGCGCCAATAATTCCAATAAATAAAAAGAAAGAAATTATTCCTGCAATAAAAATACCCACTACCGTAGCGAGCGTATATTTAAGAAACTGTGCCATAATGCATTAAATTTTTTGTTAATAAGTTGCAAGATAGTAATTTTTCTTTGTTTCAAAGTGCCTTTTTATTGGATTAAATGCTAATTGTTTGTTAACAATCAGTTGTGAAAACTTTATTGCAAAACCCATAAAGATTTTGGCATTTTAAATCAAATTTGTAACGATTACGAAAGATATGCCAAAAAAGAAAAAGATACTCCAATTAATTGCGTTACTTCTTTTTATTTTGTTAAGCCTTTATAGCTTAGCAAGCGAACCGTATTCTCCTTTTAATGCCAATCATTCATCTAAAAAATATTTTTCTGTTTATATAATGGATCAAGGTCAAAGTACTGCACAGGATTTTAGTACTATGCTGCTTTTTTATAATCCAGAGCTGGATTCATTAAAAGTCGATTCTCTTTCAAAAATATATATCGATGAAGCACAAAAAGAAGGTGTAAATCAGGATATTGCCTTTATACAAATGTGTTTAGAAACAGGGTTTTTAACTTATAACGGAAGCGTAAAACCGCATCAAAATAATTTTGCCGGATTAGGCGCTATAAACAAAAATGAAAAAGGAGATTATTTTCCTGATGTTCAAACCGGTGTACGTGCTCATATTCAGCACTTAAAAGCTTATGCTTCGACCAATGATTTATTTAATGAATTAGTTGACCTTAGATTTCGTTTTGTTAAACGCGGTAGCGCTCAATCTATTTATGATTTGCCCGGTAAATGGGCATCTGATAAAAATTATGCACTTAAACTCGAGAATCTTCTCTTTCGCTTATTCCAAATTCGGAATAAAGGTGAATAAATGGTTAATAAGTTCATTTATTACACGAATTCCTGTACCAATTCTTTTTTAATTTTGCTCAAGGATGCATAGAATTGTGATACTTCTGGGAGGAAATGAAGGCGATAGGAAAGCCTTGATTTTGAGAGCTAAACAATTGCTTGAGGAAAGACTGGGCAATTGTACGAAGTCGTCTTCCATTTATGAATCGGAAGCTTGGGGCTTTAAATCTGAAAGTGCTTTTCTAAATCAGGTTTTATTATTCGAAACAAAAAAAAATCTAAAAGAAATTTTACTGATTACACAAGATATTGAAAATGAGTTAGGTCGTGTTAGAAAAACCAATGCTTATGCTTCTCGAACTATGGATATTGATTTACTTTTTTATGATTATCTGATAATTCAAGAAGTCGATTTGCAAATACCACACCCACGTCTTCATTTACGACGTTTCACTTTAGAACCATTAGCTGAAATATTGCCTGATTTTGTTCATCCGAAATTAAAAAAAACTATACGTGATATATTATTTTCGTGTAAAGATGATTTAAGAATAATTAAAATTAAAGAATAGAATGCATCATAATTTTATTGCCATAGAAGGAACAATCGGAGCCGGAAAAACATCATTAGCAACAATGATAGCCGAAGAATATAATGGCAAACTTATTTTGGAGCAATTCGCCGACAATCCTTTTTTACCAAAGTTTTATAAAGAAGCCGACAGATACGCTTTTCCTTTGGAACTCTCTTTCTTGGCTGAGCGCTATCAGCAGTTAAGCACTCAATTAAGTTCGCAGGATCTTTTTAAAAATTTTACTATCTCAGATTATTTGTTTAATAAATCGCTGATTTTTGCCCAAAAAACACTTCCTTCCGATTTATTTAGTTTGTACAGCAAACTCTTCAAAATAATAAACTCTTCAATACCAACACCCGATCTTTTGGTTTACTTGTATTTAAAAGTTGACCGATTAAAAGCTAATATTCAAATTCGCGGACGCTCCTATGAGCAAAGCATAGCCGAAGATTATCTGGAAGCTATTCAGCAAGGTTATTTTGAATTTATTAAACAGCAGCAAAATATGCGGATTTTGATTCTTGATACCAATAATATCGACTTTGTTAACAAGCCCGAAGATTATAGAAAAATAACGTATCTTATTGAACAAGAGTACTCAATAGGTATTCATAGAATAGTACTTTAAACAGCAATCCTTCGAAATTGCACATCCTCCTTCCTCTATAATAATTCACAAATTATTGTTGATTGATTTTCGATAATACTAAATATTTAACCAGCCTGAATTTGTATTTTTATAAGCTAAAAGATAGGCAGATGCTTACTAACACAAAATCAGCAATAATAATTTCGCTTCTCCTGATAATTATTCTGTTCGCCGCATGGTTTGGCTACAAGCAATTCTCAGCAGTAAGTATGAATCCAATGCAAGCTTTTCCAAAAAATACTGCTTTTGTTCTTGAAATTCCTGAACCTGAAGTCTTTTTTCAAAAACTCAACAACGAAAATGCTTTTTGGAAAGATTTGCTGCAGAACAATAAAATAAACGAATTCAACAACTTTTTTAATCTCATCCTTTCTCAAAATATTAATGAAAAGAAATTACAGCTTCTCTTTAATCAGCCTTTTTATCTTTCTTTTATTGAAACTCCGGAAAATGAATCGGATTTTTTACTAATTACTAAACATGGTGGATGTAGCATAAAATCTTTAAATTCTAAGCTTTTTAGTAAGTTGAATGAAATTCAATATTCTGCAGAAATTAAGGATTCCATTTATGCAAAAATACAATTTGAAAACACAAGTTTCTATTTATTCCAGAACAAAGGCTTGTTTTTTGTTAGCAGCAATTCTAATATTATTCAGGAAATACAAGATCAACTAATTGAACCTAAAGATTTTGTCGAATCTGTAGATTTTAATCAGTTAAAAGCAACTGGCGGAAAACGAGCCGATGCATATTTATATCTGGCTTAT
>CAZTST010000047.1:17423-17849 GCA_964616585.1 uncultured Draconibacterium sp. | reverse complement strand
ATCGTGTTTTAACACAAGCAGTATTATGAGAATAATTAGTGGTTTTTATAAAGGCAGAAAACTAGTCTTGCCAACTAATTTTGTAATGCGGCCAACTACAGATATGGCAAAAGAAAGTCTGTTTAATGTGTTGAGTAACCAAGTAGATTTTGATGAAACAGATGCACTAGATTTGTTTTCCGGAACAGGAAGTATTAGTTATGAATTGGCTTCGAGAGGTGCTAAAAGCGTTTTGGCAGTTGAGCATAATGCAGCTCAGGTTCGTTTTATAGAATCGGTAATTCTTAAACTTGAAATAGAGAATATGCGAATTCTCAGAATGGATGTTTTTCAGTTTTTTAAAACAAATAAACGAAGTTTTGATCTTGTTTTTGCCGATCCTCCGTATAATATGCCTGATTTTGAAAACTTTCCCGCCCTGATTTT
>CAZTST010000047.1:502-17413 GCA_964616585.1 uncultured Draconibacterium sp. | reverse complement strand
CAACCTGCATATCATTCAAATAAATTATTAAATCCTAATGGAATTTTTGTTTTAGAACATTCTAAAAATCATTCGTTTAATAAAAATATTGAATTTTTCGAACATCGAAAATATGGCAATGTTCAGTTCAGTTTTTTTCAAAACTTAAAAGAGACTGTCTAAATTTTCTTGCCACAAAATCACCAAAACACCAAATCACACCAAAATGCTTAGATTGAAAAAAAAACATTAAATAATAAGCAGTTTCAATGCTTAAAAAATAAAATATCTGGTTTTTTCTCTTTTTCTTTATCTCGCTTAATTAGGAAATCAAAATATCTATCAATACCCTCATGTGGATTTTTGGCCGGGTAAAGCAAAATCTTTCCATCTCGGTCGAGGAGAATATAGAGCGGAAAATTGCGCACTCTATAATTGTTTAAAAGCTCAAAATCATTAGCAAACAGCAGCATATCAAACTTATTATTGGTTTCGCCTGTAAATTTGTCTAAACCTTTTTTAGTGAAATTGACTAATACACTTACAAGCGCAATATTTTGATTGTATTTTTCATCAATTCTTTTGAGCAAATCCAAGTCAGACTCACAAGCCTGACAATAATCCGCCATAAAAACCAGATAAACATAGCGTCCTTTATAGTCGTCTAAACTTTTAATGATGCCATTTGTTGATTTAAGTTTAAATGTAGGTGCAGAAGCTCCAATTTGCATACGGCTTAATTGATTTAAGATGTTTGAACCAATTTTTTGATGCTCAGGAAATTTGCTGGTTTTCGAAATTTGTTTAATCAATATTTCAATTTTTGAAGAAACAAAATCTTTGTTGTAAAAAACTTCTTTAAGAGCATGTAAAAGAAGCAATTCGCGCAATCTTTCCTGAACTGGAATTTGATCCTTTCCTAAATAATCAAGAAGTTCAGTTTTAGAAGCGCCTTTTCTTATTAAGTCGATAAAATCATGATAATTAGTGTTTCGTTTTCCGCCTACAAAATATTGACTAAAATATTGGTTAAAAAACTGCATATAAATTGGATGATTATACAAAACGGCATTGTTTTGTAAATAAGTTTCACCCAATTTTATTTCTGATACAGTTCGTGATGCATTTTTAAGAATGGCAAATTTATAAGCAACATAATTATCAAAAAAAACTTTTTCTGTTTTATTCAAAATAATAGTGTTAAACAATTTGTCATTCATTTCATCCTCAAAAGATTGCAATAGTTTTGCATCGCGATATTTGTATAAGGCAATAAAATTTTCTTCCAGAAAGGCGTTAAAGCTAAAATTAAAATTATCGATAACTTCGTTTAATGAGTTTTTTTCACTCCATTTAAGGTGTAAGGACTTTTGTTCGCTCATTGCACTTTTGGGTGGAATTTCTACATTGTCAATTTCGAGTTGATAGCTTTTTCCTGCCTGAGCAAAAAAAGAAAAGCGTTGATTGCCTATTTGAACAAAAACCTCTTTTATATCGAAAACTTCAAAACCAAGACGAAAATTTTCGCCGGCATCGATTTCGTGTATATCGAGCAATTCCTCCTGAAAACTTATTTGATCAGAATAAGTTGATATTCTAATCACCATACCATTTCCATTAATGACTTTACCATCGATAAAAGTTGGCAAAGCTCTGGAATAAAAAGAGATAAAAAAGAGTATGACAAGAAAAATTAAATGTTTGGAATTCTTTTTCATACTAAAAATAACGATAAAGTGTTAATATTATTTGAGAAATGGAAGTGCCGCTGCCGGAACAAATTTACTTACATCGCCTTTATGGCGAAGTATATCGCGAACAATGGACGAGTTTAAGGCTGTATGTTCAGCTTGAGTGAGCATAAAAATTGTTTCAATTTCAGGATTCATTTGCATATTGATTTGTCCAATGCTGCGCTCAAATTCAAAATCCGCCGAAGTGCGTAATCCTCTAAGCAGAAAACCTGCACCTACTTGATGACAAAAACTGACTGTTAAACCTGTATAGCTCTGAACTTCAACCTTATTGCTATCAGCAAAAACGGCTTGTACCATTTTTATTCTCGTGTCTAAATCAAAATAAGTGTCTTTTAAGGCATTTATTCCAATGGCAACAATTACTTTATCAAAAAGTGGCAATGCTCGTCTTATTACTGATGCGTGACCACAGGTTATTGGGTCGAATGACCCCGGAAATACTGCTATATTGTTCATAATCAATCTTCTTTATCGTACCAACTGGCATACATATTATAAGAATCTGAAATTCGATTTACTTCACCTTTGAGCAGATGCTCCTCTATATCTTTAATTTTTTTTGCCGGAATTCCTGCCCAAACACTTCCGGATTTTATATGTGTTCCTTTTGAAACAACAGCACCGGCAGCAACTATCGAATTACTTTCTACAATTACATCGTCCATCAAAATTGAACCCATTCCAACCAAAACATTATCTCGAATAGTGCATCCATGCACAATTGCATTATGTGCAATTGAAACATTATTGCCAATTTCTACCGGCGATTTTTGATAAGTGCAATGAATAATTGCTCCATCCTGCACGTTCACATTATTTCCTATACGAATGCTATGAACATCGCCTCTAACAACAGCATTAAACCAGACACTGCATTTATCGCCCATCACCACATCGCCAACAACAGTTGCATTATCTGCAAGAAAACAATCTTTCCCAAAAACAGGAGCTATGCCTTTAACTTTTCTAATCAATGCCATTTATAAATTTTTTCAAAAATAACGAAAAAAGAATAGTGTGGGTTTTGCAATTTTCAATTTTGGCAATTATTATCGTGTTTCGTTAGAAATTGTTTGGTGAATCTGGAATTATTATCTCTTTGTGCAAACTTTGTGGCTTCTTTGAGTAGCTTTGTGTTATAGCTATTTAACTTCGTTGAGGGCTTCGCCGTTCACAGAGTTCCACAGAGGAAATATAAGTTTAACTTCGTTGAGACCCTTGCCGTTCACAAAGAATAAATAAATATTATGATTGAGCAAGGACAAACTTGGTTTGCTTTTAAATTTCCAAACCATAATACTTAAAAGTGGGATAAAAAGAGTTATTAATTGATTCCAACTCATCAAAATAATATTTCGCTTAAATTTGTATTATGACAACACCACCGTATTTAAAAAAAGGCGACCAGATTGGACTGGTTTCACCTGCAGGGAAAATTACTATTGACCAAATAAAAGTTGCAGTTAAGATGCTGCAAAATTGGGGTTTAGAACCTGTTTTTGGAGCGCATCTTTTTTCGCAGGACAATCAATTTGCCGGAACAGATAAACAAAGAGCTGCTGATTTTCAGAAATTTATGGACAATCATGAAATCAAAGCTATTTTAAGCTCACGCGGAGGTTATGGCAGTTTACGCATTATCGATAGTCTTAATTTTAATCGCTTTAAACTTTTTCCAAAATGGTTAATTGGTTATTCCGATTTTACTGTTTTTCATAGTCACATAAATAATAAACATAAAATCAAAACATTACATGCCGCTATGCCATTGAATTTTCCTTCCGATGGAAAACCAAATCTGGCTACTGAAAGTCTTCGTAAAGCTCTTTTTGGAGAATTGAATTCGCATGTTTTTAAACCGAGCAATATAATGCGAGCCGGAAATGCAAAAGGAGAATTAATCGGAGGAAATTTATCGATTTTATATAGCTTAATTGGTTCGGAATCGGAAATAAATTTTGATGGAAAAATCTTGTTTATCGAAGATTTAGACGAATATTTATATCATATCGACAGAATGTTAATGAGTTTAAAACGAGCAGGAAAACTCAAAAGATTGGCAGGTTTAATTGTTGGTGGAATGAATAAAATGAAAGATAACACTATTCCTTTTGGTAAAACAGCCGAAGAAATTATAGCTGAACATGTTGAAGATTACAATTTCCCGGTAGTATTTGGTTTTCCGGCAGGCCATATTATCGATAATCGAGCATTGATTTTTGGAGGAATGATTAGTTTGAAAGCAAATAGCGAAGAAAGTGCTTTGGTTTTTCTTTAGTCTGCAGTCTGATTTTATTTGTAACTTAGTTTGAAATTAGCGTCTATACATCATATTTTTAATTAAATTCAAAATCAAGATATCATGAATTATTCAGACTTTTGTATTTTAGATTATCTAACAACTAAAGACATTGCCTTTTTTGTTGCTTTAATTGTTTTTTTAATTGTAGCCGAATGGAAAGTTTATGTCAAAGCTGGTCAGCCTGGTTGGGCAGTGCTTATTCCTTTTTACAATTTTTATATTTTACTTAAAATTGTAGGCAAACCGGAATGGTGGCTTTTGCTGTTGTTTGTTCCTTTTGTGAATATTGTTGTTGGAATTTATGTCATTCATCTGTTATCAAAAAGTTTTGGGCATGACATTGGATTTACTTTGGGCTTAATAATACTAAGTTTTATTTTTTATCCGATACTTGGATTTGGCGATTCAAAATACCTTGGTCCTGCCGGAGCAAATTAATTTTTAATGACAGAAAAACAGGAGTTGGGCAAACTTGGCGAGGAGTTTGCAATTCATTTTTTGGTTTCCAAAGGATTTAAAATCCTGGCAACTAACTGGCGTTTCCGAAACGATGAGGTTGATATTATTGCAAAAGATGCTGATTATCTGGTGATTGTTGAAGTAAAAACTCGAAGTACAAGTTATTTTGGAGAACCTTTTACTGCTGTAACCAAAAAAAAGCAGGCATTTCTTATTCGTGCTGCCAATGCATATATTGAGCAAAATAATATTGATTTGGAATGTAGATTCGATATTATTTCAATTGTTTTTGTAAATAATCAGCATCAGATTGAGCATATAAAGGATGCTTTTTATCCTGTATAAATACAGATTTGTATAAGATTGCCGAATCCTTAGAGGCATCATATTGGGAAAGCATAGAATCCAAATATGGTTAATAAATGAGGATTATCGTATTGTGCCGCTAGGCACACAATATGGGTAGAAATATATTTAGGCGGAGGTTTTATCACGTCCCGTACGGGACGTAATCGTCACTTATTTAATGATTTGCTACCCATATTACGTTCCTAACGGAACTATTTAGCAACTAACGTGCAATAATAATTATCCAAACGAACTTGATTTTCATATTAATTATTTGTAAAAGATTTGAAAGAGTATTTTTTTTAAAGCCTATTTAAATTTGTTTGTTAATTTTGAAAGTGCATAAAATCAATTTATTATGGCCAACACTTACACTCAAATCCATATTCAATGTGTGTTTTCAGTTCAAGATCGTAATTGCATTATCAGAAAAACATGGAAAGATGAATTATATAAATACATCACAGGTATTATTCAAAATTATGGGCATAAGGTTTTGGCAATAAATGGAATGCCTGATCATCTCCATGTTTTTTTTGGAATGAGACCTACTCAATCATTGTCTGATTTAATGCAAGACGTTAAGGGAGATTCTTCAAAGTGGATTAACAAGAAAGGATTTGTCTCAGGACGCTTTTCTTGGCAAGAAGGTTTTGGTGGATTTTCATACAGCAAATCACAAGTTGATAACGTTATTAATTACATAAAAGATCAGGAAAATCATCATCATAAAAAAACATTTATTGAGGAATATCTTGAATTTCTTGAAGAATTTGAAGTTTCTTTTGATGAAAGATATATTTTTAAACCTGTGAAATATTCTGAAGATGATTGAATTGTGCCGCTAGGCAAACAATATGGGTAGAGATAAATTTAGGCAGAAGTTTTATTACGTCCCGTACGGGACGTAATCATCTCTTATTCAATATGTTACTACCCGTATTTTATCCCTAACGGGATATTATCAAGTAAAAATACAATCCAAATCTGAGAAAGCAATTTTCAAGACAAATCAAATTTTAATAATTACTCTAAATTGTATTTTTTATTATAGCGGGAAATAATAAAATGTGCTTAAATCTTATTTTAAAAATTGTGCCTTTAGGCACATAATATGGGTAGAAATATATTTAGGCGGAGGTTTTATCACGTCCCGTACGGGACGTAATCGTCACTTATTTAATGATTTGCTACCCATATTACGTTCCTAACGGAACTATTTATTACCCAACTTTCAAAATATAATTTTCCCTACGAAAGGGATTTTTAATAATATTTCCAAACAAAACGTATTTTTGCATTATGCATAATAAACTGATCGAATATATTTCAAAAGAGCAACTTATCGCCAAAGACGAAAAGGTACTTTTAGCTGTAAGTGGCGGCATCGATTCTGTTGTTATGTGCCATTTATTTGCTCAAACTGATTATAAGTTTGGAATTGCGCATTGTAATTTTGGACTTCGTGATGCAGAATCTGATGGAGATGCAGAATTTGTAGAAGCTTTGGCAAAAAAATATGGAATTCCTTTTCACCTAAAAAATTGTAATGCTTCGGACTACGCCAAAGAGAATAAAATCTCAATTCAAATGGCAGCTCGCGATTTACGTTTTACATGGTTCGAGGAACTTATTCAGAATGAAAACTATATCGCTTATGCAACAGCACATCATGCCGATGATGCCATAGAAACATTTTTTATCAACCAATTACGTGGAACAGGAGTTGCAGGTTTGCATGGCATTTTACCAAAAACAGGAAAATTGATTCACCCACTTTTATTTACTACACGAAATGAAATTTATAACTATTTAATAAATAATAAATTAAGCTATCGCGAAGACAGCTCGAATAAATCAATTAAATATTTGCGGAATAGCTTACGTCATAAACTTATGCCTGTTTTGAAAGATATTCAACCTGCTTATCGAGATATTTTGATGCAGAATATGCAACGATTTGCTGCCACAGAAAGCATTTATTTAGAGAAAGTTGAAGAAGAAAAGCAAAGAATTTGCCGAAATGAAGGAGATTTATACATTATTTCAATGCCTAAGTTGTTAGAATTGGCTGCAAGCTCAACTTATTTGTTTGAATTCATAAAACCGTTTGGATTTGAATTTTCTCATGCTGAAGATATTGTAGAATCAATAAAAAAAGGTCAGCCCGGAGCTCGATTTTATTCAACTGATTATGTTCTTTTACGCGATCGCGAAGAACTCATCATTAGTGTAAAGCAAGAAAACAATAATAAAGGTTTTGAAATAGATTCAGAATTTGGAGAGCTCGATTTTCCAATTATCCTTAAATGGGAAACCTTAAACGAATCAAAATTCGAAAGCGCTTCGAACTTGGCTTTCCTCGATTTCGATAAATTGAAATTCCCTTTAAAACTCAGGAAATGGGAGCAAGGCGATGCTTTTTATCCTTTGGGAATGCAAGGTAAAAAACTATTAAGCGATTTTTTTATCGATTTAAAAATTAATCAGTTACAAAAGGAAAATATCTGGGTTTTACTTTCGGGTAAGGATATTGTTTGGATTATTGGACTTCGAATTGATAATAGATTTCGCATATCAGCGGATACAAAAAGAACTTTAAAATTTGTGCTGTTTTTCTAAACTGCCTTTAAAGACCCAACCACTCTCAAAGCTTTTGGTAAAATACTAAAATTTTGAGGTCCCTGACCAATTGATTCTCCGTCTGTCTCAATTTCAAGTTGGTTTTTAGCAAATGAAACCTGAGTATTTTGCAAGGCTACAATTTTTGGGTGAGTGATAAATGAGCCATCATAAAGGCCTTTCAATTCTTTTATAACCGTCCATTTGCTAATATTTTTTATGATAGTAATATCCAGAAGACCATCATTAGCAATGGCATTAGGAAGTTGTTTCATTCCACCTCCATTGTATTGTCCAATGCCAATTCCGATGCTAAACATTCGTTCTTTAAAATCTTTTTCGCCAACTTTTAATTGCATCTGTTTAGAATTGTATTTCAACAGTGTTTTCAATAAAATTAGCAGATAGCTCATGGCATTGCCTTTCCCTTTTTCTTTTAATTTATTTGCGGCATGGGCAACTGTAGCATCAAAACCAATTCCTGCAACATTGGCAAAATAACGTTTTGGGTTGGCATTGTCATGAAAATCTACTAAGCCAATATCTTGAATCACAGTTTTTTCATCACGAATTAATTTAATCGCATCAACATACTTGAGTGGTACTTGAAAAGTTCTGCACCAGTCGTTTCCTGTGCCTACCGGTATCATGCCAAGAGTTATTGTGCTTTGATCGACATGACCATTCTCAAAAATACCATTTACAACTTCGTTTAATGTTCCATCGCCTCCGACAACGATAATTTTACGAAAACCTTTTTCGATTAATTGTTTGGTAAGTTCTATGGCATGACCTTTTCTTTCGGTAAATTCAAATTCAAAATCGATTTTAGCTCTTTTGACAAGTTTCTGAATTGTTGGCCAATTTTTACCACATTTGCCACTTCCGGCATTAGGATTTACAATTAATCCCCATTTTAATTCCGTATTTTCCATGGTGGCAAATATATGAATTCTTGAAAACAAATCAATATAGTGGAAAAAACCTTATCTTTAAATATTAAGCTTATGCCAAAGGCATCCCTTCGGGAGTAGCCAATAGATAACAATTAGAATATGACCTTATTACCTTATTTCAGCAATGCTCAATACAGATATTTATGTTAAGCACAGTTGAAATAAGGTTGAATTTTTTTTTATTCTGTATGCTACTCCCGAAGGGATGCCTTTGGCATAAGGTAAAATTCAGGCAAATAAGGTTTTTGTAACTAGCTATCGCGCGTTTGTAACGCGTGATTTATATTATTATAAACATAAAAAAATAGCATATTACAAATCTGAATATTATGTTGAATGCACGCGTTACAAACGCGCACAAGCAAGTTATTTTCATGGTCGGCAGTGTTTTTTATTAATGTTCCTTTTGTTGTTTTGGGACTTTGGTTTAGTTTTAAACTTAAACAAGATACTTTAAAAAACGAAAAGCAAAAATTTGATATTATCGGAGCGGTTTTAAGCTTTGCATTTCTTGCAAGCCTGATAGCAGGCGTGAATATCAGCAAGCAAATTGGATGGTCATTCGCTTGGATATTTTTAGCTGCGTCTTTGTTTTTTTTCATTGCATTTATTTATCGTGAAAAAAAATGTGCTTTCCCTGTCTTACAACTGAGTATATTTCGATTGCGAAATTTTTGGCTCGCAAGCTTAGGATTCTTTATATTTTTCACCGTAAATGTTGGTTCTCGATTTCTCCGCCCTTTTTATTTTGAAGAAGGAAGAGGACTTGATTCCGAAATATCGGGTTTACTTATGGTAATTTCTCCCGCCATAATGGTTTTATTATCACCATTTACCGCACATTTTCAACGCATATTCGGAGCCAAAAATATTGTTATTGCAGGCAATTTATTTCTGTTTATCTCGATGATTCTCTTTAGTTTTTGGAACGCGGAAAGCAGCCTTCAATTTATTGTTTTTTCTATGCTGATACTTGGTGTTGCTATGGGATTATTCTATCCTGCCGCTACATCTGTCGGAATGCAAAGCTTGCCGCACGAAAATTACGGAATGGGATCGGCCGTTATCGCATCGGCAAAAAGTATGGGAAAATTAGTCGGTGTTTTGGTTTTTGCTATGATGTTCAGCTCATTCTTACAAAATTACAATCTGAATATAGAAATTGCATCAATTCCCGATAAGATTCTTGCAATTCAATATGTTTTTCGTTTTGCCGCAGGACTTTCATTTGTCGGACTGCTTTTTTCCTTCCTTTTTAAGGAGGAAATCTGATTTGTATATTTCCTGTTTTATATAATATATCAGCAGTTATTTAAGTAATAGTAATACAGGTTTTTACGCCAATTACAATAGCTCAAAATATGTATGCGGAAACAGTATAAAAATCAGTATAAAACTTTAAACAAAAAAATTCCAGATTATTAAAATTCAATTATACGGATAAATTATTTGATTTATTATCAATATAAAAGTATCTTTACGTATTCAATGTGGGGAAAACAAATTATTTTCAAGTTATTTAACCGGTAATTTTTGAAAATAATTCGTTCTGTGATGGATTTTGGAAGGATTGAGTAATTAATGATTAAACTCTTATATGGCAATTTTACTTTTGTATAAGAGTGTTGTTTGAATGAAAATTCAATAAAATTTATATATAGAACTCAAAATTAATGCCATGAATACTGATGTCTCCTCTCAATCCGGGGCAATCAATGACGATTTTAAGTCAGTTGAAACCCTTGAGCTTAAAAATCTTAGTCATTCTGAATTAGAAACGCTTGCGTTTGCACTCAACAAAGAAAACAAGCAACTGCAGCAAAGCGTTAATCTTGAATCTTATAAATATCGAACCTTATTCGATTTAAACCCCGAACCGGTATTTGTGATGAATCTGAAAGGCTTTGTACTGGAAGCCAATAAGAAAGTAACTGAGATTACGGGATTTACAAAAGATGAAATTGTTGGCAAACATATTTTTCAACTTCCTTTTTTGAAGGTAATTTATTTGCCGAAATATCTCAGGCTTTTTATGGGTATCGTTAAAGGTGAAATTCAATCATTGAAAAATATCCAATGGGAAGATAAATTCGGCGAAACACGCTTTTCTAATGTGTTTATTAAATTGCTTCACAATACGGATGGAAAACTTGAGGGGTTTATGGCAATTGTGCCTGATATCACTCAAGAAAAAAGGGGTAAAAAGCACATGGTCAGCAGCGATCAGACTTATCACGATTTAATAGAAAAAGCGCAAATTGCTGTATTTACAGATAACAGAGACGAAAAAATCACTTCGGCAAATAAACGTTTTCTGGAACTGTTTAAATATGATAAGGCTGATATTGAGCAACTTGAATTAAAGCAATGGATACATCCCGCTGATTATGATATGGTTATGGAAAATCATAAAAATCGCCTCTCAGCAAAAAAAGCTTTAACGCATTACGAATATCGTGCACTAACCAAAACAGGTGAAACTATTTGGTGTGATGTGGAAGTAATTCCTATTGAGGAAAATGGAGAATTGATTGGAACACGTTCTTATTTGTGGGACATCACAAATAGAAAAAATTATGAAAAAAAACTTGAGGAAAGCGAAGAAAAATACCGTTCACTTTTCGAGAAACATTCTGCTATTAAGCTTATTATGGATTCCGAAAACGGAAATATATATGACGCTAATCTTGCTGCATTAAATTTCTACGGTTGGACGAAAGAAGAATTAAAAGCAATGAATATTTCTCAAATCAATACGCTGTCGAAAGAAGAAATTGATGATCAATTGGCATTGGCCAGGTCGAATAATAAAACAAATTTTGAATTTAAACACCGAAAAGCCAACGGTGAAATTAAAGATGTTGAAATATATACCAGTGGTATAATCCTGGGAGGAAAGAAGTATTTTCATTCTATTGTTCACGATGTTAGCAATCGTAAAAAAGCTGAAAAAGAATTGAAAGAAAGCGAGGAATTCAATCGGACTTTATTCGAAAATGCTCAAATCGGGTTTTTACTTAATTCCTTGGACGGTAAAATGCTGGATGTTAATGAAACAGCAGCCAAAATGATTGGTTATACCATTAACGAAATGTGCCAATTAACATATTGGGAATTAACTCCACAAAAATATGAGCAGCAGGAACTGGTTCAACTTGAAAGTTTAAATACAAAAGGCTTTTACGGCCCTTACGAAAAAGAATATATTCATAAAGACGGCCATTTGGTTCCTGTTCGTTTAAACGGAAAAATAATTGAACGAAAAGGCGAAAAATTTATTTGGTCGAGTATAGAAGATATCAGCGACAGGCGACAGGCAGAAATACATTTAGCTCAAAAACACAAAATTGACGAGGCTCTGGCAAGACTCTTTGTTCCACTGAGCAAAGCCGCTACTTCGCTTAACGATATTGCAATGGCCATTTATAATGAAGCTATTAATCTGACAAGCAGTGAGTTTTGTTATGTGGGTACCATTGGGGATCAAAACAAAGACAGTTTAGTAACTCATACTCTAAGTGAATTGTTCGATAACAAAAAATGTACGGTATTATTACAAAAAAACAAGAAAATTGAATTTAAACGTGCGGCGGACGGAAAATTCCCTGCTCTGTTCGGACATTCATTAAATACGAAAAAAGCTTTCTTTACCAATGAAATTGCAAAACATCCTGCATCTACCGGAGTTCCAAAAGGTCATATTCCAATCAGTAAATTTTTATCAGCTCCTGTTTTGCTTGATAATGAATTAGTCGGGCAAATTGCTTTGGCAAATCCTGAAAATGATTATACCGAAAACAATCTGAAAGCTGTTATGCATCTGGCCGAATATATGGCCTTGGCGATACAACGTCATAAAGCTTCAGAAGAACTGGCAAAAAGCACAGACGAATTAAAAGCACATGCAAAAGAACTCCAAGAATTCAATAAAATGATGATTGACAGAGAAATGCGCATTATTGAGATGAAAGAAGAAGTAAATGAATTGTGTAAAAAATTAAATATGGAAAAAAGGTATCCGGAGGATTGGAAGTGAAGTGAATAGTTTTTATTTTGAAATGCTAGTGAAAACTTAGTGCCCTAAGTGTCCTTAGTGGTGAAAATAAATAATGGTAAAAAAAAACCACTTAGTACACGCAGTACACTTAGAAAACACTAAGGCATACTTAGTGAAAACTTAGTGCCCTAAGTGTCCTTAGTGGTAAAAATAAATAATGGTAAAAAAAAACCACTTAGTACACGCAGTACACTTAGAAAACACTAAGGCATACTTAGTGAAAACTTAGTGCCCTAAGTGTCCTTAGTGGTAAAAATAAAAAGCATTAAAAATAAAAAATGGTAAAAAATTAACCACTTAGTACACGCAGTACACAAAGAAAACACTTAGTGAAAACTTAGATTACTGCAATAAGAAAATAAAATTATATGAAAATAATATTGACAAGATCTCAACGACGTTCTCTTTTTATTACAGGCTTCTTACTGTTTATTGTAATTATTCTCACTGCCGGGCATTTTTATTATAAGTATGCAGCAAACAGTTATCGCAAGCAAATAGAACAGGAGCTTTCGGCAATTGCCGATCTTAAAGTAAAACAAATCAAAAAATGGAGAGAAGAGCGAATTGGTGATGTCTCAATTTTTTATAAAAATTATGCATTCAGCTCATTGTTAAAACGTTATGTGTCGAATACTAATGATGTTGAGGTCGAGAAAAGCGTTAAAAACTGGATGGCTAACGTACAAAATCATTATAATTATGAAAATACCTTTCTTCTTGATACCAATAGAGTCAGGCTATTGTCGATACCGGAAATAAAGTCACCCTTATCTTCTTTTGTTTCAAATTCATTTTCTGATGTATTGAAATCGAAACAAATATCATTTGTGGATTTTTACAGAGATGAATATGACAATAAAATTCACCTTGCTATCCTTGTGCCAATTCTTGATAATCAAGATAGCAGCTCCGTGCTCGGAATTCTTGGCTTAAGAATTGATCCTTCTGAATATCTATACCCTTTTATTTCAGAATGGCCAACTGTGAGTGAAACATCCGAAACATTAATCTTTAGGCGCGAAGGAGATGAGATTGTTTTTCTTAATGATTTAAAATTTCAAGAAAACACAGCCTTAAATTTAAGGGCAGCTATGAATGGTCATTTAGCTATTACTGCTATTAAAGCAGTGCAGGGAGAAGAAGGCATTGTTGAAGCTCTTGACTACAGAGGAGTTAAAGTAATTGCCGCATTACGCAAAATCAATGACTCTCCATGGTTTATTGTGGCACGTATGGACAAAGAGGAAGCGTTTGCACCATTAAAACAAAGGCTTTTAATAATAGCAATACTTGTTGGCTTAATTATTATTGCGTTTACTATAAGTTTTTTTGTGTTTATCAGACAACAAAATTTGCGTTTTTACCGTGAGAAAGAAGAGTCCCTTAAAAAAGTAAATGAAGAGCTTGAAGAGAAAGTGATAGAACGAACATCCACTTTGCTCGAAAATGAAACAAGACTTATTAAAGCACAACAAACTGCTCATCTTGGTTTTCTTGATTGGGATTTGAAAACGAATGAAATTATCTGTTCCGATGAAGTGTATTATTTATATGGCATTGATTTGAGTGAAAAACCGATCACCTTAGAAAAAATTTCAAAAGGAATTCACCCAGATGATGCAGAATTTGTTCAAAAGAATCTTGAACTTGCTGCAAAAGGTGAAAAAGAATACAATATCGATCATCGCATTCAAAAACCAACCGGTGAAATTTTATGGGTTAATGCGCAAGCGCATTTGGAATATGATGCCGAAGGAAAGCCGAAAACACTTTTAGGGACAATCCTTGATATAACATATCGTAAAAAAGCCGAAAAAACAATACTCACGCTGAAACAAGAAATGCAAATTATTTTGGATAGCGTGCGGGCTTGGATTTTTTACAAAGACAAAGAAAATAAATATATAAAAGTGAATAAAGCTTTTGCCGATGTGATGAATAGGCCTAAAGAACAACTGGAAAATGTTTCGCTCTTCGATCTTTATCCTAAAGAACAAGCAGAAGCTTTTTGGAAAGATGATAAAGAAATTATTGAAAGTGGTAAATCCAGGATGAATATCATAGAACCTATGGATTCCCCTGACGGATTAAGATGGGTACAAACTGATAAGATACCTTATATCGATTCGGATGGGAAATTGATTGGAGTTATCGGCTTTACATTAGACATCACCGAACGCAAAAAGGCAGAAGATGCTCGTGCAAAAGCACTTTTTGAAATTGAAGAAAAGAACAAAGAGCTACAAACGTTTCTTTATATCGCTTCGCACGATTTGCAAGAACCCTTACGAAAAGTGCAGGGTTTTGGCGATATGCTTAAAAAGAAATATGCAGAAAACTTGGGCGAAACAGGAGCTGATTATATCAATAGGATGCAGAGTGCCTCGGCCAGAATGCAGAAACTCATCGATGCCCTTCTTAATTATTCAAGAGTAACTACAAAAGCTAACCCTTTTGAAAAGGTGGATTTGAATCTTATTGTACACGATGTTATTTCAGAATATGATACATTAATTGAAAAGGCCAATGCAAATATAATAATCGAAAAATTACCGATTATAAATGCCGATGAATTTCAGGTGCATCAGGTATTCTATAATTTAATGAGTAATGCTATCAAATTTAGAAGAAAAGACGTGCCCCTCGAAATAAAAATTTATCCAATACCAAACAGAACTAAATCCAAGCACACAATTACAATTGCTGTCGAAGACAATGGAATAGGGATTGATAAAAAATATTCGAATAAAGTGTTTGAAGTATTCGAAAAACTACACAATCAACAAGAGTATGAAGGTACCGGTATAGGCCTGGCTATCTGTAAAAAAATAATTGAACGACATAATGGAAAAATAACATTCGAAAGTATTCCGGAAAATGGGACACGATTTCTATTAAAACTCAATACTAATAGTACCAAAAAAGATAAACTATGAAAAAAAAGATTGTTAAAATACTCTGTGCCGAAGATGATGCAGATGATAGATTGATGATTAAAGAGGCATGGAACGACAGCCTGATTTTAAACAAATTAGAATTTGTGGTGGATGGGGAAGATCTTATGGATTACTTATTCAACAAAGGGAAATACACCGACAAAGAAACTTATTCTTGGCCCAACTTGATTCTACTCGATTTAAATATGCCAAAAAAAAGTGGAAAAGAAGCTTTGGCCGAAATAAAAGCCCATCCACAATTAAAAAAAATACCCGTTGTAGCCTTAACAACTTCAAAAGCAGAAGAAGATATTCTCAGCTCTTACAATTTGGGCGTTAATTCATTTGTTACAAAACCAGTAAGCCTAGATGGCTTAATAAATGTAATGAAAAGTTTAAAAAGATATTGGATAGAAATAGTTGAATTACCTGAAGTTGATAATATGGAGAATACTTGATCATTAAAAACAGATATAGAAATGAATGATTACATGATAATTCATGATTGAGCATTTTATCACACTGGAAGATGATTAAAAAGCTGGCATCCATTTATGGATGCAAATTAGTGCAAATCAATCAATTCGTGTTATTTGTGTAATTCGTGGCTAAAATTTTAAACAATTGAAAAAGAAACTGAATATTCTAATAATTGACGATGATCAGGACGATATTCTGCTTGTAAAAGAATATTTGAGTGACAACGTAAAAGCTAAATTCCAATTAACTGCCGCCGAAAATTTAGCAGAAGGAATTAAGCTTGCCAAGGCAACTAATTTTGATGTCATTCTGCTCGATTTAGGTCTTAACGAATCGAAAGGGCTTGATACGCTTCATTTTTTTACCGAACAAAATATTACTGCACCGATAATTGTATTAACAAATAATGTTGATCCTGAGATAGGCGTGAAAACTATTTCGATGGGATGTGAAGATTTTTGGGTGAAAAGAAATATCTCAGCCGAATATTTAGGGGATGCGATCTTGCATGCTAAAGAAAGATTTTTGCTTAAAAAAGCAATTGATGATAAAAATAAGGAGTTAATTAAAAGTAATGAACGAAATCAAGCCCTTCTGAAGGCTATTCCCGATTTAATGTTTCGTATTTCTTCTGAGGGCGTTTTTTTAGATTACAAGGCTCACATTGAAAGCGATTTATATATTCCTGCCGAAAAAATAATTGGTTTAAAAATAGAAAAAGCTTTACCACCCGACGTTGCTGAGCTTATCATAAAACACATTCGCATTTTAAATGAAACGGGTGTGATTCAGGTATTTGAGTATTCCCTTCCTATGCCATCCGGAATCGAACAATTCGAAGCTCGTTTGGCTTTGAGCGGCCAAAACGAAATAGTTTCTATTGTCCGTAATATTACCGAAAGAAAATTATCCTATGAAAAGATAAAAAAATATCAGGATCATTTAGAAGAATTAGTTAAAGAACGAACTCGAGAATCACAAATACTCACTCAAGCAATAGAAAGCAGCCCTA
>CAZTST010000047.1:0-492 GCA_964616585.1 uncultured Draconibacterium sp. | reverse complement strand
TAATAAAGGCCAAATTACCTACGTGAATAAAATGTTTGAAGTGCTTACGGGCTACTCCAAAGAAGAAGCTGTTGGCAAAAATCCAAATTTGTTAAAGAGCGGTCATCACAATAGTACTTTTTATAAGGAAATGTGGAAATCATTGTTTGAAAAGGGTAATTGGCGCAACGAAATTATCAATAAGAAAAAAAATGGAGAATTAATTTGGCAAGACGTTTCCATTTCGGTAATAAGAGATGAGAATAAGGAAATAACTCATTTCGTATCTGTGCAAATGGATGTCACCGACAGGAAAAAACTACAGGAAGATTTGGAACAAAAATCAGTGGCAGTAGAAAAAGCTCGCCAAGCTGCTATCAGCTTAATGCAGGATTCGAATCGACAAAAGGAAAAAACCCAAAAGGCACTTGATGAATTAAAAAGCTCTCAGAAAGAATTACGCAAGCTTTCAGTTGCAATCAATCAAAGCCCAATTTCGATTATAATAACAGA
>CAZTST010000046.1:0-17874 GCA_964616585.1 uncultured Draconibacterium sp. | reverse complement strand
CCTCCAACAACCGCAGGGCATTTATTTGGCTCTTGATTAAAAGTAGGATTTAGCAATCCTTGAGGAATAATTATTTTTACAGTTTCCATCAAACCATCGTTTAGTGGAATTGCTTCGTCTAATAGTAATCGAAGCACATAAATAATTACTGAACTTACAATGGCCGGTGTTGCATTTAAATTTGCTGGATGAACATTCCCACTTCCTGAAAAATCGAATGTAAGCTCAGAATCTTGAATTTTTATTGTTACTTCCAAAGGTGTGTCATCATCCAGATATTCAGTGGCTTTAACTTTTCCATCGGGCAATTTTAGAAGAACATCCTTAATTTTTTGACTCGCATATTCTTTTAAATTTTGCATATACTTTTGAACAACATCGGTTGAAAAATCCTCAACCAATTGAAGTAAAGCTTGCTCTCCATTTTTATTGGCTGCTAAAGCAGCATTTAAATCGGCCATGTTTTCATTGATAAGACGACTTGGATATTTTCCTGTATCAAAAATAGCGCGAATGCCTTCCCAATCGACTTTTCCATCTTTTACTAAATAAAATGGAGAAATGACAATGCCTTCTTGCTCAAGATTTGTTGCATTTGTTGGCATAGAACCAGGCGTCATTCCTCCAATTTCTGCATGATGAGCTCTATTTACAACAAATCCAATACGTTTGTTTTTCTTATCAAATATTGCTGTAATCAAACTTACATCGGGCAGATGTGAGCCGCCATAAAGTGGATGATTAGTAACGATTGTATCGCCCGGTTTAAATTCGAAATGCTCTAAAACCGAGCGAACACAAACTCCTAAACTTCCAAGATGAACAGGAATATGAGGTGCATTTGCAACAAGATACCCATCAGCATCGAGCAAAGC
The DNA here is from genome assembly GCA_964616585.1 of uncultured Draconibacterium sp. Taxonomy (GTDB): domain Bacteria; phylum Bacteroidota; class Bacteroidia; order Bacteroidales; family UBA12170; genus UBA12170. The sequence continues at coordinate 16,999 of CAZTST010000046.1, read as the reverse complement.
ACACGAAAAATCGAGACGCTCTTTTATGTTTACCGAAAGTGCCGTTCTTTGTAAGATTGCACCCATATTTTCGGCGATTGCCATAAAACGATTTGTAAATAATTCGAGTGCAATTTCCTGATTATGAATATTTGTTTGCTTTTTTTAAATGGCTTCTTTCTTGGTAATTATCAGATTGTTATATGTATCTACTTTCCCACTCCAACCCAAATCGATTATTGTTGTGCTTTTATCGTTGCTTATTAGTGCAGGAACATTAATTTTATGTCCAAAAATTAAATCGTCTCTTGAAAATACTGCAATTTGGCCCGCAGAATTATTAACTGAAGATTGAATATATCTGGTGGGAATTGGTGTTTCACTTGAAGCTTTTTCTTGTTTTGACAGCAAAGCTTTTTCAGCTTTTTTAGAAACTTTTATACGAATGCTTTCAATTTCAATTTCTCTATTTTCAACCCAATGACCGTATAATTTGATATACTCATTCTTAAAATCAGTAAGAATATTTTCTTTTTTTGAGTTCCAATTTATACTTAAAGTACTGTCTTGTCCTTTAAAACGTAAAAACAACATTCGCTGCTCGCTTAATTCTGAATTTTCTTCAAATTGAGCCGTCAAATCAGCATTAAGTATTTCAAATTCTTTGTTGAGATTGGCATAAACTAAATCAAAAGATTCAAGTATTTGTTTTTCTGCAAATCGCTCCAGCAAAGCATTTCCGATACCAAATGCACTTAGCAAACCGGCATCTTTCGGAATAATTATTTCTTTTATTTGGAGCAAATCTGCAATTGCACAAGTGTGCATTCCGCCTGCTCCTCCAAAACCTAATAATGCATATTCTGCCGGGTCAAAGCCTTTTGAAGTTGATATTTTCTTAATTGCTCCTGCCATAATTTCGTTGGCAATTGCAAGAAAACCGTTTAAAATTTCCTCTTTTCGAACAGTTTTATTTCTTTTTTGCTCTATTTCCTGAAGAAGTAAATTCAATTTTATTTCAGCAGCATTTTTATCAATTGGAATTCCAAATTTAGTTTCATCAATGCGTCCTAAAAGAAGATTTACATCGGTGATAGTTAAAGGACCACCGGCGCCATAACACGCAGGACCCGGATTTGCTCCTGCACTTTCAGGGCCGACTGTAAGTTTATAGCCATCGAAATTACATATTGAACCACCTCCGGCAGCAACTGTTTCGATGGAAATTGCAGGACTATAAATATGTGCAGATCCAATTTCGAGCTCATATTTGTAATCAAAATTCTTATAAAAACGGGAAACATCGGTGCTGGTTCCGCCCATATCAAAGGTTATAAGTTTTTGATATCCAATTAAATCGCCAATATATGCAGCGCCAACTACACCGCCTGCGGGGCCGCTTAACAAACTATCTTTTGCTTCAAAATTTTCAGTATGCATAAGACCTCCGGCGCTGTTCATAATGCGTAAATCTGCTTGCGTATTTTGAGTAATATTGCCCACATAATTTTCGATAATTGGCGAGAGATAAGCGTTTACAACTGTTGTTTCAGCTCGTTCAAGAATTTTTATTAAAGGTGATAGTTCTGAAGAAACAGAGATATATATTAATCCTGACTCAATTAATAAAGTCTTGAAAATCAGCTCGTGGATATTGTTTTTGTAGGAATTCATAAACACTATCGAAAAAGATTCAAATCCTTCTTTTTTAAGTTTCTCGATTTGTGTTTTATAATTTGAAATATCTAAATGTTTTAAAATATTTCCATGTGAATCAATGCGTTCGTCGACTTCTATCATTTTATCGACCAGTGATTTTCTTTTTTGAATATTTAAGCTGAAAATATCCGGACGGGCTTGTGTGCCAATCTCCAACAAATCGGCAAAGCCTTTAGTAATAAATAAAGCGTTTTTTGCGCCTTTATGTTCTAGTAAAGCATTTGTTCCTTTTGTTGTTCCTAAACGAATTTCCATAGTCGGAAATTTCGATTTTAAAGAAGTTTGAGTGAGTAAGCGTGCAGCAACAACAGGAGCTTCTTCGCCGGTATAAATTTCAAATGATAATTGCGTTTGCTGTTTTTTCTTATTTATTGGAGAAGCAAGTTCTAAAATATGCTTTTTTGTATCATAAGAACTGACTTTTATTTTTTCGATGCTTTTATCTAAAGTAGAAAACAAAAAGTCTTGAAAAATATCTTTCTCACTTCCCCAATTTTCCTCAATTTGAATATGTTTATCATCAATCCAGGAAATTATTTGTCCACGTAAACGACCGCTACTCAGTATTTTATTACGTTTTAATTCACCATTTGGCAAAATAGCAATTGCATCGGTAAATGTTCCACCGGTATCAATAAATAATTTATAGTTCTGATTATATTTGAGCATCTTTATTTCTTTTCTGCAGTTGATTCGCAACTAAAAGAGTAATAAAAAATGTGAAAGCAAAAAGGCTGTAAAAAATGATAGAATTATCTGGCATGCTTTTATTGAAAAAGCTAAAACTTGCTTTTAAAATATTCCACAATCCTAATACCAGACTAACCCATACAATGCTTCCAAATAGAATATTTTGAAATATCGAATTTTTATTCTGATCCATAAGCTTTGAATTATTTATGGCGAACCACAAAAAAATGCTGATAAAAGGCAGAATTAATCCGTTAAGTGCCTGAGCTGCAATAATTGCCGGAATAGGTTTAAATCCCGCAAGTCCAAATCCGATTCCTGTAATTAAAACCAGTCCCCAAATACTTTTAAAATAGATTCCATTTTGCGCCCATTTTTTTGAATTTTTATTCTGAAATAGATCTCTAGCAGTAATTGCAGATGCTAAAGGAGCGGTAATAGCGGAAGAAAATCCGGCAGCAAATAATCCAAATCCAAAAAACCAGACAGCCCAAGTTCCAAGATTATTGCCTAAAGTTTGACCTAAAGCAGCATAAGTAAATTCTCCGCTTATCGAACTTCCAACAATTAAAACTGCCATTGAGGTTATTCCTCCTAAAATTATAGCAATAGAAATTCCAAAACGCATCTCTTTGATTGACTGAGTTTTATCTGTTAAACCTGAACCCAAGAAAATATTGTAAGGAACTACTGTAGTGCCAATTAAACCTAGAATTAAGAGCCCTGAACCTTCCGGCATTTGCGGAATAAAACTTCCGGAAACTAAGTCAGGAATATTTGGTTTTATTAAAATAGCTGTTGTAATAAATGCAAAACCCATCAAAACAACTAAAAATCCAAGACTTCGAGCTAATATTTGAAGGCTGGGAAATAATAAAGCAAATCCTGCAAGAATTCCCAGAGATAAAATAACATAAAATGTGCTTATGTTGCTAAAAAATAAAACACCTTCGGCAGCACCTAAAAGATTTCCCGTTTGATAAGCTGCTGAACCAATGATAATTGCACCGATAATTAAGATAAAAACAATCCAGCCTCCTTTTGCATTGCCAAAGGTTTCTGCAATTGCCGTTCCAAGACTTTTATTACTTATGATACTAAGTCGTGCAGCAGCTTCTTGCAACACAACACAAGCAATTGTTGAAAAAACTAGAGCCCATAGCAAATCGAATTGAAAATTAGCACCGGCTTTAGCAGCTGTTGTTATTGTTCCCGGGCCGATAAAGGCTGCGGAAAGTATTGACCAGAAGAGAATGTTTAGGAGGCGTTTTTTCATTAATGAATCTATATAATTAATTGATTTTAGTGCATTGCAAAATCTCTAATATTTAATCCTTTTGAAGATTTTTCCTGATTGATTTCTCTCCAATCTTTAGCTGTGCAATTAAAAAGTGCAACATTTAGTAAATCAGCTTCCTCAGCAAATATTAACCATTCATTGTCTTTTTCATAATTCTTGTTCGGTAAAATGTATTCTTTTACCGCATCAGTATGAATTGTGTAATTTGTTTTTGTCAAAATTCGTTTCACATTCCATCCAAGGTTATAGATATTGCTTTCAATTTCTTTTAATCGTTGAAATTCTTTGATTAGCAATAGTTTGAATAGAGGACTAATCCATGCGCCAAATTCAAAAGCTAAATCTTTATGCGCATAGGTTCCACCGTATCGTCCGGATTTTGAAATTATTCCAATAGCTCCTGTGGATTCTATCCATTTTTTTGGAGTCAAGTTGAAACTGTTAAGTCCTGCTTGTTTTCTAAAGGTGTCGAATTCGACTAGTTTAAAATGAGGATTATTTAACGTCTCCCAAAGCCCAATGAATTCCACGGTATTTCTGTTTCGCATCCAATTTCGAATATTATCATTCCCTTCCTTCTCTCTTACCATATCTGTAAGGCTGATATAATCTTGTTCGTTGTGTTGAACAATAGAAATAGTTTTATTCTCTACATTTATATTGGATTTTTTGCTCATATGTAAATTGATTTTGCGCAATTCAAATATACGATTTTGTCAAGTTGAATAAGTAAAAATATTTATTACTATTGAAAGCAAAAGCACTAATAAATATCTAAATCTCTACCAACAAATACTTTACCATTATATCTCTCAGCTATTTCGCTAAGCAAATCATCTTCACTCGCTCCCCAAAAAAGCATATGAGTCAGGATTATAATTTGGGGTTTTGCTTTATTTGCCATTTCAGCTAATTCGTAGGTTGAAGTATGATTTTTGTTGTGGTAATTTTTCCAAAAATCATTTTTTTTATCAAAACCTGATTGCGAATATACTTCATGAATCAGAATATCAGCATTTTGTGAATATTCTTCAATTTTTTCGCAAGGTCTAGTATCACCTGAAATTACAATTACTTTATCAGGTGTAGTAAAACGAAATCCCCAGGCATTTGGCCAGGAGCCATGAATAACAGGAAATGCTTCAACTTTTACATTTTCATCCTGAAAAATGACACCTTCTTTTAAAATTTCATGAGTATTTACTCGCCAACCTTGATTATTAATAGGCTCGTCTCCATAAATTCGATAAGCAATATCTTCGCGATAGGCTTCGAGAATATTTTTTGTCATTGCACCAATTCCTTCAGGACCATACACTTGCAGAGGTGAATTTCGTCCCATAACCCAAGGAGTAAGGATTAAATCAGGATAACCCGTTGTATGATCTGAATGTAAATGAGTTAAGAATGCATGTTTTAAGTTTTCAACATTCATTCCATCGAATTTTCCTTCCCAATTAGTCGAAACAGCAGCTGCTCTTCGAACAACTCCAGCACCAAAATCAACCAGATAAGGTGTATTATTTACCAGAATAGCCAAGCTACTTCCGGCATTTTCGGGTGATGGATTGGGTGTTCCTGTACCCAGTAAAATCACTTTAGTTATTTTTGAATTAGAGAAATCGCGTTGAGCAAAACTCTGAAGTGATAAAATAAAAATGAAAATCGTAAATAAGTATTTGGTTTTCATTAGTCTGGCAGGTATTAAATTTTATATTTTTTTTCTGGCGCTTCTTTTCTCCGGTTTTTTATGTTTTTTTCGTTTCTTGCTCGGACTTCCTGAATTAATTTGTTGATTTTTCTCCGATTTTTCATGAAAAGCACCCTGGCCTGATATTTTTGGCATTCTCAGGTAATTTTTCATCTTTTGTTTTGGCAGCTCGTCATCAGTAAAAATACTTGAAACTTCTACATTATCAGGAAGTTTGAGCATCGGAATCTTCATTTTCATCAATTCTTCAATCGCTTCCTGATACTCAAGTTCAGCTTCGTTAATAAATGAAATAGCTATTCCGGGTTTATCAGCACGACCAGTTCTTCCAATTCGATGAATATAATCGCTTGGAAGATTAGGTATATCAAAGTTGAAAACATGAGTAACTTCACTAATATCTATTCCTCGAGAAACTAAATCTGTGGCTATTAGCATATTAGTTTTGTTTTCTTCGAATTCCTGCAAATTTCTAAATCTGAAATTTTGCGATTTATTGGAATGAATCACTCCCATGCGTTCTTCAAATTCAGGTTTTAAGTGTTCGAATAAACGATCGGCTAATTTTCTGCTTGCGACAAAAACAAGAGCTTTCTCAATTGTTTTATCTTCTTTCAACAAATGAGTTAGAAGATTTGCTTTAGTATAGAAATTAGGAACGGCATAGGCTTTTTGATCTATCTGTTCGAGTGGTGTTCCGTGAGGTGCAATTTCAATTTTCTTTGGATTATGGAAAGTAGATTTAATTAATTCTTCAACTTCCTTAGTCAAAGTTGCCGAAAACATCAGATTTTGTCTTTTTTCTGGTAAGTTATCGAAAAAGTGAGTTATTGGTTTTAAAAATCCCTGATTCAACATTTCATCAACTTCATCAATAACAAGTTTTTGAATTGATTTCAAACGTAATGTTCCGGTTAAATTCAAATCTATTAATCGTCCAGGAGTTCCAACTAAAATATCCAAACCATCGTAAACAAGTTGTTTTTGCGTATTAATATTTGTTCCACCATAAACTCCTGCAAAGCGAACATTCATGTATTTTGTTAATTTTTCTATTTCTTCTACGACTTGTTTTACCAATTCTCTGGTAGGAACTATAATCAAAACTCTTGGATGTTTTGAATCGGAAAAGCTCAATTGTCTAAGAATTGGCAACAAATAAGCAAAAGTTTTACCGGTTCCTGTTTGAGCAATACCAACCATATCTGTGCCCGACATAATTACAGGAAAAGCTTGCTCCTGAATGGGCGTAGGAACAAAGAAATCCAAATCGGCTAAAGCATTCAGAAGTGGATTATTCAGATTTAATTGGTCGAAAAGGAGCATAGCTTAGAATTTTTTGCAAAGGTAAGGTAAAAGTTAAGAGCTTGGAGTTTAGCGTTTGAGTTTAAACAAAAGCCACTACACGTGATGTTGAACCATCGGATTCATTAACTTTTAATGGAAAACATTGAAATAGAAAACCATCTTCTGGCAACACATCTAGATTGGTTAAATTTTCGATAATTAAAAATTCTGCTCCTAAAATTATCTTATGCAAAGGAACATCTGTACTATCAGTAGGATCGATAGAAATAATATCTAAACCTATTCCTTTAAGATTAAATTGTGTAAGCCATTCGGCTGATTCTATTGATAAAACAGGATAATTAGACTGATAATCAGCAGTTAACCATTTTTTGTGCCAACCAGAATTTAGAATAAGAAATTCTGATTCTTCAATTTGCTTTTTATGCTTTTTCAGAAAGCTAAGAGATATTTCTTTTGTTGCGAATTGATCAACTTTCAGCATTAAACCTTTGCCATAAAATTGCTCAAGTGAAAAATCATCTAAATTTTTCATCCCTGCAATCATATGCGCAGGAGCATCTACATGCGTTCCGGTATGACTATTTATTTTTAATTCGTGAAGTTTATATCCATCTGTTTCAACTGTGTATTTTCTGGTAATTTCAGGTTTTTCCATTTCTCCAAAAACAGTCATTTGCTCATGGATTTCGTGACTAAGGTCAACTAGTTGCATTTTTTTTTGATTTTCGATTTGGGTGCAAATATAATCAATTTCAGAAGTAAGACTTTTTCAAAAAATCAATAAAAACGAAAAAATACATTCAATTAAATATCGGATTTCTTTTTAACTTCGCAATCCAAATAAGATAAATAAAATGAAAAATTTACTTTTAGTTTTAACAGGAGTTATATTGCTGTTTACCTCTTGTAACAGCTCCAAAAAAAATCTTCAGCGAGGAAATTATGATGAAATAATTTCTAAATCGGTAAAGAAATTAATTAAAAATCCTGACGATAATAAGGAAGCAGTTCTTTTAGACAAAGCGTTTAGATTAGCCAATGAACGTGATTTAGATGCCATTAAATTTTTAAAAGTAGATGGTCAGCCTGATACTTGGGATAGAATTTTACAGCATTACAGTATGCTGAAAAATCGTCAAAATCAGTTAAGAGCTATACTTCCATTAAAGCTAAATGGTCAGTTAACTAATTATAAACAAGTAGATTATGATTTTGAAATTATCGATGCTAAACGAAAAGCGGCAAACTATTTCTATGCCAATGGAAAACGTTTGTTAGATTCGAGAGATAAAATATTAATTCGTCAGGCTTATGGAGAATTTATAAAAGCAAAATCCTATATCGGTTCGTCTTTCCCTGATTTGGATGATTTAATCAGAGAAGCTCAATATAAAGGAATTAGCCGAGTTTTTGTTCAAATTGAAAATACAAGTTTGTTTAATTTTCCACCTGAATTTATGGCAGAAATTATCAGTGGTAAAACAGACCGTATAAATACTGATTGGGTTCAATTTTATTTTAAACAATCCAACAATCAAATCGATTTTGATTATCTGGCACAAGTAAAAATAATGAATGTACAAGTTTCGCCCGATGATGTAAAAAGCATCGACCATATTTATAAAAAAAATATTGAAGATGGTTTTGAATATATTTTGGATGCGCGTGGAAATGTTAGAAAAGATAGTGCCGGAAACGATATGAGAGAAATAAAATACAAAGCAATACAATGTGTCATGGTTGAGACAATTCAACATAAAGAAGCTCGATTAACCGGCGAAGTTGAATTTATTGAACTTTATCCCAATGAGCGTTTAATTGGTCAAAAGCCTTTTGGTGCCGAGTCTGTTTTTCATCATGTTTCGGCACGTGCAATTGGCGATATTAACGCATTGGATGAAGAAGCCAAGCAATTAATTAAGATAAATCAAATTCCTTTTCCACGAGACGAGGAACTGGTTTTTAATAATGCTATTCGAGTACAGGAAGCCATTAATCGTATTCTTCAGGCGAATCAAGGTTATTTTAAATAATTTTGAAGCTTCATAAAAATATAGTCCGGGCTGTTATTGATGGCTTAAAAGAGATTTTTGGAAACGATGCTTTTGCCGATCAAGTTGTTAGGAAACAGCTAAAATTAGACCGCAGATGGGGCTCGCGCGATCGTAGATTTATTGCCGAAAGTATTTATGATATAGTTCGCTGGTGGCGATGGTATTTGGCCATAGGTGAAATAAATGAACTTGATAATGAGCCTTATATAAAAGTTGTTGGCGTTTATTTACGTGACAAAAGCATTGAATTTCCCGATTGGTTTACACCCGAAATTCCTGATAAAGAAACAATTGAAATCAATAAAAAGAAATTTAGCAACGATTTAAAACTTGTAGCTTCAATTCCTGATTGGTTAAATGAATTGGGAATTGAAGAATTGGGCGACAATTGGAGCAGGGAAATAACAGCTTTAAACGAAACTTCTGATGTAGTTTTACGTGTAAACACGCTTAAAATTAACAAAACTAAGCTCATTTTATTATTGTATAAAGAAGGTGTTGAAGTTGAAGAAATTCCTACTTTATCAGATGCATTAGTTCTAAAAAAACGCAAAGATTTAAGTCAGCTAAAAACATTTAAAAATGGTTTTTATGAGGTGCAGGATGCTTCATCACAATTAGTTGCGCCTTTTACTAATGCTAAACCCGGAATGACAGTAATTGATGCCTGTGCAGGTGCAGGTGGAAAATCTTTGCATCTGGCTGCTCAAATGGAAAATAAAGGAAAAATATTTTCTTTGGATATTGAAGATGGAAAATTAGCGGAGCTGGAAAAAAGAAGTAAACGAGCCGGAATTAGAATAATTAGTGCTCATATTATTCATCCACAGCAAATTAGTAAATTGAAAGAAAGTGCCGATATACTGCTTATTGATGCGCCTTGTAGCGGGCTTGGAGTTTTGCGAAGAAAACCAGACTCAAAATGGAAACTCAGCATAGAGAAAATTGAAGAATATAAGAAAATGCAAAGTCAAATTCTTAACGACTATCAGTCGATGCTAAAACCCGATGGAGCACTTGTTTATATAACCTGTTCTATTTTACCTTCGGAAAATGAAATGCAGGTTGAACAATTTCTTATAAAAAATAAAGGAAAATATACATTGGAAGAAGAAAGAAAAGTACTTCCAAGCGAAGGTTTTGATGGTTTTTATATGGCGCGATTAAGGAAAAGCAAATTTTAATCACTTTTTAGCCAGGCGTTTTTTGGTTTTAGCTTTCATTACAGAATAACCATATTTCCCTATAAATTTTCCTAATTCGTGATATGCTCCGTGAGAGTAAACTATTGGTGTGCTTTTATTAAAATCGAATTTATTGGTTTCCGAATTCAATAACGCTTCAGTTGCCTGAACATGAACCACATCGGCTAAAAACATATCATGAGAACCTAGCGAAATCACTTGCTTAACTTTGCATTCAATATTTATTGGCGATTCAGCAATTATTGGCGCATTTACTTTTTCGCCTTTAATTGGAGTCAGTTTCATTTCTTTAAATTTATCAAAATCGCGGCCCGATTTTACACCACACCAATCAGTTGCAAATACTAAATCTTTGGTTGTGAGGTTTATAACAAATTCACCGCTTTCTGAAATCAATTGATGCGAATGCCTGCTTTTTCTAATTGAAACATATGCCATAGGTGGCTCAGTATTAGTTGTTCCGGTCCATGCAATTGTAATTATATTGTAATTCTCAGGACTGTTTCCGCAACTAACCATAGCTGCAGGCAAAGGGTAAACCATTGTTCCGGGTTTCCAATGTACTTTCTTAAGATTTGTTTCCATGCGTCAAAAATACAGATTTTTTAAAAGATACTTAGCAATTAATACCAATTGTAGTTCAAAATGCCGTATAGCAAATTTTGAATTTATCTCGAAACTTCGGGATTAATGCCGATAGATCAACTAAACCGCAAATTGAACGAAGTGAAAATATGCGGTATTTAGTTGACTAATCGGTATAATAGCATTAAGCTTTTGCTAGAATTTCCTACTTTTACATTTTTAAAAGGAATAAATAAATTGGATGGAAGATTTAAGCTTGAAAATTTGCCGAAGTGCTTTTTTTAATTCGCTCGAAAGAGTTAATGAAGCTTTTCATATTCCTCATCTTTTTGCAGAACTTCGTTTTGATTTGTCTAAATTATCATTAAAAGATATTCCGAATCTTCATCTTCCTGAAAAACTGATATTTACCTGTCGTTCAGGAAATTTAAATTATAACGAACGCTTAAAAGCATATTCACTTGCTTTGGATTTGGGTGTTGATTATATCGATCTTGATTTTGAAACTGATTTGGATTTGCTTCGCGATTTGAAGTCGAATATTAATCAATCAAAAACTCAACTTATTCTTTCTCAGCATAATTATTCTTCAACACCTGATTTTGAAAAATTGAAAGAAAGCGCTCAAAAGGCTTTTGATTTAGGTGCAGCTATTGCAAAAATAGTTACAACAGCAACTAATCTATCTGATTTAGATTCAATATATAAATTGTATCAACATTTCGATAATCTGGTTGCTTTTGCAATGGGAGAGCTAGGTATTGTTTCTCGTGCAAAAATATTAACTCTCGGAGCTCCTTTTACTTATGCTTCTTTTTCGAATGCTGAGAAAACAGCTCCGGGTCAAATAGATTTTCAACAAACTATGGATTTGTATCATAAAATTAAAACTGAAAATCTATGAAACTAGCAGTTGTCGGTAATCCAATTTCGCATAGCAAAAGCCCACTTATTTTTCGTCATTTGTTTGATGCAGTAAATTTAGAATATAGTTACGAAAGACTATTGCTAAATTCTGCGGATGAAATTCCGAAACTTTTTACAATTGAATATACGGGAATTAATATTACTGCGCCTTTTAAACAAAGTGTAATTCCTTTTTTGGATGAATTATCAGAAGATGCAAAAAAAATTGGAAGCGTAAATACAGTAATTTTAAGAGATAAGAAACTTATTGGTTATAATACAGATTATCTGGGAGTTATACATTCGCTTGAAAGCAATGGCAGTAATTTGAATTGGAAAAAATGTTTAGTTTTAGGTGCCGGTGGTGCAGCAAGAGCTGCAATTTATGGGCTGAAATTAAGAAATTCTAATATTCAAGTTTTCAATCGCAGCTATGAAAAAGCAAAAGTATTGGCAAAAGAGTTTGATATTCAGGCTATTACTGAACAAGAGTTGCAATATGCAATTTTAAATACTGATATTTTGATCGATACATTACCTGCCGGAATTCAATTGATCGCGTCAGAATATTTGCATTCAGGTTTAATAATACTTGATGCTTCTTATCCAAAATCGGTATATAACAAAGATGCATATTATCAATTAATTGGAGGTGAAAATTGGCTCTTGAATCAGGCTTTGCCTGCATTTGAGATATATACAGGAATTAAACTTAATAATAAAGATTTCGATCAGAAGTCGTTATTAGACTTACTGCTTAAACAATAAAAATATTGAAATGAATACATTTGGTAGAAAATTTAAACTTTCCATTTTTGGAGAATCTCATGGCAAAGGAATTGGAATTATTATTGATGGTTGTCCTGTTGGAATTCCATTGAAAGAAGACGATTTTATGGCTGATTTTGATAGGCGCAGGAGTGGAGCAAGAGGAACTACTCCTCGAATCGAACCTGATTTACCAAAAATACTAAGTGGCGTTTATAAAGGAAAAACAACCGGTGCTCCAATTGCCATTGTTTTTGAAAATACAAATACGCAGTCGCGCGATTATGATGAAATTATTGAGATTCCGCGTCCCGGTCATGCCGATTTTACTGCCAATCAAAAATATAAAGGTTTTAACGATCCGCGAGGCGGAGGTCATTTTTCTGGAAGAATTACTTTAGGATTAGTCGCTGCCGGATATATTGCAAAACAAATTTTAAAGGATATCAGTTTTGATGCTAATATAATAGAAGTTGGCGGAAGCAAAGATATTAAGCAAATGATTGATAAGGCTTTAGCTGAAGGAGATTCTGTTGGAGGATTAATCGAATGTAGAGTAAACAATTTACCGATTGGATTAGGAGAACCTTTTTTCGATTCCATTGAATCTTTGATTAGTCATCTTGTTTTTGCTATTCCTGCTACAAAAGGAATTGAATTTGGTTCGGGTTTTTCTGCTTCAAAAATGAAAGGTAGTGAGCATAATGATGAAATTATTGATGCTAACGGAAAAACAAAAACCAATTATGCAGGAGGAATAAACGGTGGAATTTCTAATGGAAACGAGCTGGTTTTCAGAGTAGCCATTAAACCAACATCAAGCATTAACAAAACGCAACATTCTTATAATCAGGCAAAAAATAAAATCGAAGATTTTAATATAGTTGGCCGTCACGATGCTTGTATAGCTTTGCGAATTCCGGTAGTAATTGAAGCTGTTGCTGCTATCGCTTTAGCTGATTTGTTTTTGATGCAGGAATAAAAATTTTTAATATGAAAAATATTATTGCCACCAAAGCACAAATGCACGATCCGCCAACCGGCGGACGCCAAATAAAAAAAATATCAAGTGTTTTGTGGATTTTAGTGTTTTAGCGTTTTTGTGGCAATTTTTTTCTATAATTTACCAATTATTCGATAATAGAACAAAAAGTAAAAGACTAATAGTTGACAAATCGCAAAATCCAAAAATAGTTTTAACTTTATCCGCTTGTAAAAACAATTTTTCAACCAAAAAATATAATCATGCAAAAACCTAAGCTAAGTTTTTGGCAAATCTGGAATATGAGTTTCGGATTTTTGGGCATCCAGTTTGGATTTGCTCTTCAAAATGCAAATGTTAGTAGAATTTTTGAAACTTTAGGTGCGAATATTGATGATATTCCAATTTTATGGATTGCCGCTCCTGTTACGGGTTTATTAATTCAGCCTATAATCGGACATATGAGTGATAAAACCTGGAATCGATTTGGGCGCAGACGACCTTATTTCTTGGTTGGTGCTATTATGGCTTCTTTTGCTTTAATTCTTATGCCAAATGCACCTGCTCTATGGATGGCAGCAGGTTTGCTTTGGATTCTTGACGCAAGCATTAATATTTCTATGGAACCTTTCCGTGCTTTTGTTGGCGATATGTTACCAGATGAACAGCGAACTAAAGGTTTTGCTATGCAGAGCTTCTTTATAGGCATTGGAGCCGTTGTAGGTTCTGCTTTGCCTTATATGATGACAAATTGGTTAGGTATAGCAAATACCGCTCCCGAAGGGATTATTCCACCATCGGTAAAATGGTCGTTTTATTTGGGCGCTGCTGCCTTTTTTACTACCGTAGTGTGGACCGTTTTTAGAACAAAAGAATATTCTCCCGAGCAATTAGCCGCTTTTGATAGTGATGACAGGAAAGCCAATTTTAAGGCCTGCGAAGAAAAAGAAGCGATTCAAATTAAGGATAAAAAGAACAGAAAAACAAAAACAAATACAGGTATAATATCTATTATTCTTGGATTAGCATTAAGTTATCTGTTTTATAAAATACACAGCGAAAAAGAGTTGTATGTTATTTCTTTTGGAGCTTTGGGATTTGGATTTGTTTTTTTGCTGGCAGGTTTGATGCAAAAATCGGGCAAAACAAAAAACGGATTCTTCGAAGTCATCCACGATTTCTTTAATATGCCTCGCACTATGGTTGAGTTATCTTTTGTACAGTTCTTTTCTTGGTTTGCCCTTTTTGCCATGTGGATTTATACAACATCAGCAGTAACTTCACATATTTATGGCACTTCCGATGCAACTTCTGCTTTATTCAATGAAGGAGCAGATTGGGTAGGTTTTTTGTTTGCCACATACAATGGTGTTGCTGCTGCAGTTGCATTTTTACTTCCTGTTATGGCAAAATACACTAATCGAAAAATAACCCACTTAATTGCTCTTGTTTTAGGCGGTTTAGGTTTGATTTCGATTTACTTTTTTAATGATCCAAATCTTTTACTCATCTCAATGATAGGTATTGGTTTTGCTTGGGCAAGTATTTTATCAATGCCTTATGCAATCTTAACAGGAGCTTTGCCTTCGCATAAAATGGGTGTATATATGGGAATTTTTAACTTCTTTATTGTAATTCCGCAAATTGTAGCAGCCAGTATTCTAGGATTTTTTACACGCCATTTTTTTGAGGGACATGCTATTTATGCATTGGTATTAGGTGGAATTTCGATGATTATTGCCGGATTCTTGACTTTGTTGGTGACGGATAAGAAGGGTTAGAAGAGGTTCAGGATTTTCTGATATTGAAATAGAAGCAATTGGGTATGTACATACGTTGACCATACTAATAGCGACACCACAATCTTTAAAGACTTTGTAGATAAAGGCTAGAAAGTTTGCTTTATGTTGAATAATTTGCTAAATTTGTCAAGAATTATTTAGCAAGATTATTTTTTCAATTATGAAAGAAACATTTGGAGAATTTATAAAGAAATTTAGAGTTGAAAATGAAATGACTTTAACTCAACTTGGGGCAAAACTAGGAGTTGATAGTGGAGCTTTAAGTAAGATTGAAAATGGAAAAAGGAAGTTAGACGAAAAAATACTACCCAAAATTTCCGAAATATTCAAACTGAATTTAGATGAATTGAAAGATGAATTTATAAGTGAACAAATTGCGTATAAAATATATGAAAATAATTGCACAAATAACGTTTTATCATTAGCAGAAGAAAAAGTTAAGTATATTAAACAAAAGAATGCTAAACAAGGGAATATAGAGTTTAACTAATAGTATGTCAAAAAAGAGAACAGTAATAGATTTATTTAGTGGCTGTGGTGGATTATCGCAAGGCTTTATCGAAGCAGGGTATGATATAACTCTTGGAATTGATAATTGGGAGGATGCCATAAAAACCTTTAAATTCAACCATAAGAACGCTATTGGAATTGTTTCCGATTTATTCAAAACAACACCAATAAGAATAAAAGAACAGATAAATATCTCAGAGATAGACGTCATTATTGGAGGGCCTCCTTGTCAAGGCTTTTCAATTGCTGGAAATCGATTTATTGATGATGAAAGAAATAAGTTATATAAATCATTTGTTGATTTTGTTGATTTTTTTAACCCGAAGGCATTTCTATTAGAAAATGTACCGAATATTATCTCAATGGGAAATGGGGTTTTTAAAGATAATATTATCGAAGACTTTGAAAAATTAGGATATATTGTAAATTACAAAGTTCTAATGGCTTCTGATTTCGGAGTACCACAGAACAGGAAAAGAGCCTTTTTTATTGGTGTTAAGAATGGGAAATTTTTTGAATTTCCAGAGTCTATAAATGAGCATAAAATATCATCAGAAGAAGCAATTTCTGATTTGCCTGATTTTTCAGTAGATGACAATTCAAATTATCCAATTCCTTGTGCATCTAAATATCAAAAAAAAATTAGAAATGGTACAGAAAGACTTTTCAATCATCAATTAACCCAACATAAAGAAAAAACAGTAGAGATTATTTCAATGGTACCTGATGGTGGAAATTATAAAAACTTACCTGAGCATTTAAAGGATACTCGCAAGGTTCATATTGCCTGGACTAGACTTAATAGCCAAAAGCCCAGTTTTACTATTGATACTGGTCACAGACATCATTTTCATTATAAATTTAATAGGGTTCCAACTGTTAGAGAAAGCGCACGGATACAATCTTTTTCAGATGATTTTATATTTCTTGGTAGTAAAACAAGCCAGTACAAACAAGTTGGAAATGCAGTTCCTCCTCTATTAGCCAAGCATTTGGCAATTGAATTAAAAAAGTATTTAGATGTATAAAATACCAAATAAATATTATCACAGACTTCATCAAGTTCGTCCTCGTTTCAAAAATAACATTGAGAATGTTTTATTGTACGTTGCAAGTGAAATATCTAAACTTCGAAGTCAACGGTTGGATGTATTTAACCAAAATCTATTTAATGCTATTCGATTATATACAGGGAATGCAACAAAAACAAAAAAAACAATTAACAATTGGAGAACTGAAATATCTGCATTGTTTGGATTTATTGAAGAAGACAATATAAATAAAACAGCAAAGACAGGTTCAATTGCTCAGAAACTTGCTGAGGAACAGGATTTAGTACAATTTTTCAAATATTTCCTATTTTATTTTCAATATCCGGGCGGACATATAAAATCTCATAAGTTAAAGGAGCTTATTAAAGATGGGATTAAATTTAAACCAGCACAGTATTTCTTAAAAGTTTTAAATATTGGAGAGG
>CAZTST010000045.1:9204-17913 GCA_964616585.1 uncultured Draconibacterium sp. | reverse complement strand
AATGTTGAATTAATCCACTATTACAAAATTAACTTTTTTTCAATGCATATGTTAATTATTCTATTTGAAATTTTTTCGCCAAATTCTATAAACAGCATTCGAGGTACTAATTCGAGTATAAATTAAAATTATCGGCGAATTGGCTATTTATTTTTTTGCCACTATCCGTCATCTGACAGACTTATACACCAAAAAAGCACTAAAATTATTGAATTTCAAAATTAATAAGGGGGCATTTATACAAAATCTGAGAATCGTATAAAAGTTTCTTTTATTTAAATCCCCATTTCACTAGGTCTTAACATCAATTATTGTGTTAATTTTGCATCTTTTAAAATGCAAATGCAATTATGGAAAACATTAATGAAAATATTCAGGAAGAAAACAAAGCTCCTTTAAATTTTATTGAGCAAATCATCGAAAATGATTTAAAAAACGGCAAAAACGAAAGTCGAGTTCATACACGTTTTCCTCCGGAACCAAATGGTTATCTGCACATTGGTCACGCAAAATCAATATGTTTAAATTTTGGCATGGCCGAAAAATATAATGGACTTTGTAATCTTCGTTTTGATGATACAAATCCAACCAAAGAAGAAGTTGAATATGTTGATTCAATTATCGAAGACGTAAAATGGTTAGGATTTGATTGGGCTGATCGTTTGTATTTTGCTTCCGATTATTTCGATCAGATGTACGAATTGGCCGTTAAGTTAATCAAAAAAGGCAAAGCATATGTTTGCGACCAAAGTGCCGAAGACGTTTCGGTAATGCGTGGAACTCCTTCTGTTCCGGCACAGGCAAGTCCTTTTCGTAATCGCAGCATAGCTGAAAATTTAGATTTATTTGCCCGAATGAAAGCAGGCGAATTTCCTGATGGAAGCAGAACACTTCGCGCAAAAATCAGCTTAGATTCACCAAATATGCAAATGCGCGATCCTGCTATGTATCGCATTCGTCATGCTCATCATCATCGTACAGGAAACAAATGGTGTATTTATCCAATGTACGATTGGGCTCATGGACTGGAAGATAGCATCGAAAAAATTACTCACTCACTTTGTACTTTAGAGTTCGAAAATCATCGTCCGCTTTACAATTGGTATTTGGATGAAGCAGAAGCTTATCGTCCGCAACAAATAGAATTTGCTCGATTAAACCTAAGTTATACGGTTATGAGCAAAAGAAAATTATTGGAATTAGTTCAGGATAAGCTGGTTAACGGTTGGGACGATCCTCGTTTGCCAACTATTTCAGGGATGCGCCGCCGTGGTTATACTCCTGAATCTCTTCGTACTTTTTCTGACCGTATCGGCATTGCCAAACGAAACAATGTAATTGATGTGGCAGTTCTTGAACATAGTGTGCGTGAAGATTTAAACAAACGCGCCAAACGAGTTATGGCAGTGTTGGATCCATTAAAAATAATTATTCGGAATTATCCGGAAGGGCAGACAGAAAAACTCGAAGCAGTTAATAATCCTGAAGATGAAAGTGCCGGAACTCGAATGATTCCATTTTCACGCGAGATTTATATTGAACGCGAAGACTTTATGGAAGATGCACCAAAGAAATTTTTCCGTCTGGCTCCCGGAAATGAAGTTCGTTTGCGTTATGCGTATTTTATTGTATGTGAAGATATTATAAAAGACGATTCAGGAAATATTATCGAGCTTATATGCACTTACGATCCTCTTTCAAAAGGAGGTAAATCGCCCGATGGCAGAAAAGTTAAAGGCACTTTGCATTGGGTTGATGCTAATCAAAATATTGAAGCTCAAGTACGTGTTTACGATCGTTTGTTTACAGTTGCCGACCCAGATGGTGATAAAGAAACAAGTTTTAAAGAATTATTGAATCCTGACTCTTTAAGTATTATCGAAAAAGCTTATGTTGAGCCTTCTGTTGAAGGAGCGGAAGCATTAAGTTATTATCAGTTTGAGCGGATTGGATATTTCAATGTCGATAAAGAAAGCACAGAAAAAGCAATGGTTTTTAACAAAACTGTTGGATTAAAAGATTCGTGGACAAAAGGAAATAATAATTAAACGAAGGATATATAGGTTGGCCTTTATCGTTTTACCTTTTAATCAGGCTGTTATTCTTTTTCGTTATAAGTAATTAGCTTCGGCTTTTTAAAAAATGCATATCTTTGCAAAAATATTTGATGTTGTCAGATTTAATTCTCCAAATTTAACGCCTCATTTTGTAAATCTTAATTAGCTGTAATGAAGAAAAGGATATTATTTGTCAATCAAGAAGTAACCCCGTATTTACCTGAAAATTATCAAAGTAAGGTTGGGCGTTTTCTTCCACAAGGAATTCAGGAAAAGGGGAAAGAAATCAGAACATTTATGCCGCGCTTTGGAAGTATTAACGAGCGTCGCAATCAGCTGCACGAGGTTATTCGCCTTTCCGGTATGAATTTGATTATTGACGATCAGGATCACCCACTGATAATAAAAGTTGCTTCTATACAACAAGCTCGCATGCAGGTTTATTTTATCGACAACGAAGAGTTTTTTCATAGAAAATCGACTTTCAGAGATAAAAAAGGGATTTTCCATCCCGATAACGATGAACGTGCTGTTTTTTATTCGCGAGGCGTTTTAGAAACCGTTAAAAAACTTGGCTGGGCTCCTGACATTGTGCATATTCACGGTTGGATGGCCAGTATGATTCCGCTTTATATTAAAAAAGCATTAAAAGATAATCCGTTATTTGCTGAAACTAAAGTGATAACCAGCGTTTATAACGATGGCTTTTCAGAGAAATTAAGTGATACTCTCACCAAAAAAATTAAGATGGAAGGTATTAATGATGCCGACTTGGCCGTTTTTGAAGGTGGTACTTATATCGACTTAATGAAAGGTGCACTTCAATACTCTGACGCAATGGTTTTCAATTGCAAAATTATCAACCCTACGGTTCAGAAAATGATAGAAGAAAGCGGAAAACCACTTATGCTCTATCCCGGAAAAGAAGGCTATGTTGATGCTTTTGATAATTTCTACAACAGCTTATTAGAAGAATAAACGGTTTATAACAAAATTTAAGAGTTTTCGCTATGCCGCTTTTGTAAAAGGCTTTACTTTTGTGGTCAAAAATTGGTTGAATGAAGAATACATCTAGCTTTCTTAAAAGCATACTTGCTCTACTTATGGTGGGGATTATCTTATTTTCTTGTAAAAAAGAGCCATCGCAAATTGGTTTAGATATCGTTGGCGTTAATCCACTAAATGTTATTTTTTCTGATACTGCCAGCGTCCAGATTTATTCGGTTCTACGCGATTCTGTGCGTACCGATGAATTATCCTATAATATTCTTGGTGTTGTAGTTGACCCAATTTTTGGAACAACAAAAACAAGTCTTTATACTCAATATAATCTTTCACTTTCTAGCTTTAGTTTTGGTGAAAATGCCATTTTGGATTCTCTGGTATTATCAATTCAGTATCAAAAGGCTTCCGTTTACGGCGATTCAACAGTTCCTTTATCTTTTAAGGTTTATGAACTTGACGAGCTACTCTTTATCGATTCGGCATATTATTCCAGTAATACTGCTGCATTTTTACCTGAGTTATTAGGTGAGATAACATTGATATCCAGACCATTTGATAGTGTTTTGATTGATACAATAAAGTATGAGCCACATTTTACGATGCGTTTATCTGACGAACTTGGGCAACGCTTATTATCATTTGACGACACGCTTTATTATGATAATGAAGATTTTATTGATCGTTTTAAAGGCTTATACTTTGAACCTGTTTACACATCCGGTATCGGAAATCTTACATTCTTAAATATGTACGGCGCACGTTCAAAACTTACACTATATTATCAAAACTCTATTTCCGACTCGCTGAGTTATAGCTTTGTACCATCCGTATATTCACCATCTTTCCAGAATTACGACCATTTAGGATATGTTGGATCTGATCCGGATTTTTATCGTCAGGTTATCGAAAAAGATACAACACTTGGAAATCAAAAATTCTACTTGCAATCTTTGGGTGGTGTAGATAGTTATATCCGTTTCCCTTCGCTTTTTAATCGTGTTGATTTTGAAAAATATGCCATCAACGAAGCTAAACTTGTAATTACCAATATCGAACCTGATAATGTTTTTGTGCAGCCAACCAATTTGACGATGTTCCAAAAAAGGTATTCTGAAATAGATAGCACAAACAATTATTACTATATAGAAGATACCGGCGGAGGAGATGCTTATTTCAATGGTTATTACAATAGTGTATCAAAACAATACGAATTCAGAATTACAAAATATATACAGGATTATATTTCCGGGGAATTTGAGTCCGACAATATATTATTGCAAATTATTGGTGCTACGTATAAAGGCGCACGTTTAATTGGCGGCGGATATAATCCTAGTGCTAATCCGGAATCGCGTATTCGACTGGAAATCATCTATACCGAAATAGAAACCGGTAATTAATAAGACAATAAATTAAAAGGCAGCTAATTACTGCCTTTTTTTATAGCATGCTTTTCATCATTGCTTTCACAATATTATTGGTTCCGTTATAAATGTCCAATATTGAAGCATCGAGCATATAACATGGAGTTGTAAAAACCTGGTTTTCTGAGTCTTCTATCACTTCAGCATGGTTGGATATAACATGTGTGCCACCCATAGCCTGTATCGCACCGGCAGTGCTTTCATCATGACCGATTGTTACTTTTACTCCTTTAATAACACGAGCAATAAGTGCAGGAGCAATACATAAAGCTCCGATAGGTTTTTTGGCCTGAAGCATTGCCCTAATTGTCCTTTCAACATCTGCATTTACACTACAATCAAAGCCTTTAATAGCCAAAGTGCAAAGATTTTTAGCCACTCCAAAACCTCCGGGAAATAGAATTGCTTCAAAACCGGAAGCATCAAAAGCACTCAAAGGACTAATTTTTCCACGTGCAATACGTGCCGCTTCGATAAGCACATTGCGAGTTTCGTTCATTTCTTCTCCTGTTATGTGATTTATAACATGATATTGAGGAATATCGGGCGCAAAAATTTCATATTCAGCACCAGCCTGCGCAATGGCCAATAAACTTAATGTGGCTTCATGTATTTCGGCGCCATCAAAAACACCACTACCAGAAAGTATTACAGCAAATTTTTTCATATGATTACAGATTTATTTTTGTTTCTTTCAAAGATACAAATTCTGCAAAATAAAAACCAGATAATAGAGTTCTCATAAATTTGTTAATGACATTAAATCGCCGAAAGGCAAAAAAATTAACATCATTTTAAAACTTACAAATTGATTTAGCTTTATCTTTGCGCCATGCCTAAAAAAGAAGCTTTTGAACAATTATCAGTAGTGCAGCAAATGTTGTTGATTATGGATAGTGGATATACTTTATTAGTTAGAAAAGAAGGCGCCTTGAGTATTAAGTTATTCGAGCTTAACGGCTTTTTTGTGGAAGTAAAATACCATTTGATTGAAAACAAAATTGTTTCAGTTGAAGTTGTATACCTCAACGAAGTTACCGATGATTATCTGCCTAATATTCAAATAGAAAACATATTCTAATTTTATCAATGCACAAACCCGATACTGTTTCTATCGAAAATTATGATTATCCGCTCCCACAAAATCGTATAGCACAATATCCACTTGCAAAAAGAGATAAATCGAAGCTTTTAGTTTATAATAATACTTTACAAACTGCTGTATTTGAATCGCTTGCCGAATTTATACCCAAAAACGCTTTTTTAGTTTTCAATAATACAAAAGTTGTTCGGGCGCGTTTAAATTTTCAAAAAGAAAATGGCGCACAAATTGAGATTTTTTGTTTAGAACCTCACGAGCCAACTCGAGAAATTCAGGAAGCATTTTTACAAAAAGAAACTTCTGTTTGGAAATGTTTGGTTGGAAACAGAAAAAAGTGGAAAAACGGAGTTCTTAAAATGGACTTTGAAATCGAAGAAAAAAAAGCGCATCTTTTTGCAGAGCGAATAAATGATATTGATGAATATTCATTTATCCGTTTAAGTTGGTCGCCAGAAAATCTTACTTTTTCTGAAGTCTTAGAACAAAGCGGAAAAGTGCCTTTACCGCCATATATGAATCGAAAGGCAGAGGAAGATGACCGTAAGCGTTATCAAACTATTTATGCTTTGCACGATGGCTCAGTAGCTGCTCCAACAGCAGGTTTACATTTTACAGATACTGTTTTCAGAGAACTTAAAAATAAAGGAATTTCTTCTGATTACGTTACACTTCATGTTGGAGCCGGTACTTTTAAACCTGTTTCCAGCGAAAAGGTAAGCGAGCATCAAATGCATATCGAGCAAATTTTGGTGAATAAAACCTTGATTGAAAAACTGATCAAAAGCGAGGAAAAAAAACTTATTGCTGTTGGAACTACCAGCGTTAGAACTCTGGAAAGCTTGTTTTGGTTAGGTACAAAAATGCATTATTTTCCTGCACAGGAAAACTATACTTTAAGTCAGTGGGAAGCTTATGATTTAGCCAAAAAACCTCTCTTATCAAGAAAAAAAGCTTTAACTCAAATTTTATATTATTTAGATGAATATCAAGAAGATATATTTCATTCAGAAACCCAAATTTTAATTGGTCCTGGTTATAAATTTCAAATTATTGATGGAATGATTACCAATTTTCATCAGCCTAAAAGTACATTATTATTGTTAATTTCTGCCTATTTAGGCGATGTATGGAAATCGATTTACGATTACGCGCTTGAAAATGATTATCGTTTTTTAAGCTATGGCGATAGTTGTTTGTTTTTGAAGCCTTAAGCTCAATATTGTTTCGTTATTTTTTATTGTTATTTAAAAAACAATTGTTTGGTTTTCGATTTGAAATTCGTCAAGATTATATACATTTGCAGAATATATAAACCAAATAATTACGAAATATTAAAAGGATGTTCAACAAATTAATAGCAGGCATTTTGCCTTATATGCCAAAGAAATTGGTTTGGCAATTTTCAAAAGAATATATTGCAGGAGAAACACTTGAACAAGCAATAGAAGCAGCAAAAGCACTAAATGCAGAAGGAGTATTAACAACTATAGATGTTTTGGGCGAGTTTATCAAAAATTTAGAAGAAGCTGAGCTTAATAAAAAAGAATATCTTCAAGTTATTGATGCTGCAGAAACAGCAAAAATTAAAGGGAATTATTCTTTAAAACCCACTTCTTTTGGATTATTGATTGATAAAGATGTGGCTTATAAACACATACGAGAGATTGTTGCTAAAGCGGCTTCATTCAATAATTTTGTAAGAGTAGATATGGAAGATTCGCCTTGCACCGATTTGGAAATTGAATTGTTCAGAAAACTTAAAGCAGAATTCCCAAAAAATGTTGGTTTGGTTGTTCAGTCGTATATGCGCCGCACTTTGAATGATATTAAAAATCTTAATGATTTAAATTCGGAAGAAACGCCTTTAAATTTTCGTTTGTGCAAAGGAATTTATGTTGAGCCTGTGCATATTGCATATAAAAAATACGAGGAAGTGAACGAACATTTCTTAAAAGATTTGGAATATATGCTTGAGCAGAAAATGTATCCGGCAATAGCTACTCACGACAAACCTTTGGTTGAAGGAGCTTATTCATTGCTCGAAAAATATAAACCAGCTAAAGATAAATACGAGTTTCAAATGCTTTATGGCGTGACGCCGGCTTTACGAAAATCAATTATGGACAATGGGCATCGTATGCGTGTTTATGTTCCCTTCGGAAAACAATGGTTTGGATATTCTACTCGCCGTTTAAAGGAAAATCCAAAAATGGCCAGTTTGATCATTAAAGCTTTATTTGTAAAAGGATAATAAATTTTTACGATTTGGATATGCTTGTTTTTCAGTATTTTATACGTAATCTGCTGGAGAATTAATACAATTATTTTCCCGCAGAAAGCGCTGATTACCGCTGATATATCTAGTTTATCACTCTGACCGAGAAAAATTAAAGTTTATCCGCTACGCGGAATATGTATGACCCCATATAGTTGTTTTACAATACTTTATCCGCTACGCGGAAGTTTCTTCGTAGGAGATTTAGTATTGTAGAAAAATAATCTCCAAATGCAGCTTACCTCGTCGAGGTTATAAGAATATAACTAAACCTGAGTTTTGTAATTTTTTTGTGGTACACTAGTAATGGTTTATTTTTTTAGCCATTCTTTTTCGGCGTTTATCTGCGTAATCTGCGAGAAATTTTTTATCCGGTTATTTTTTTTAGAATTCCATCAATATAGATTGTGCATTTTTCACCTCCTTCGGTAGGCGCCCAAGGAGCAAAGTTTTTGTCCACAGCAACATCGTAAGGCCCGTCTTTTACTTCGTAAGCCACCGAACCTGATTCTAAACTAATAACTGTATGCCATGTACGAGGAGCAATTTCGGCACCATAATTTCCGCTTTTTGCATCTAAAATAATATGTTCTATAATATTACCATCATCATCAAATTCTACAACTAGCATACGTCCGCGCAGCACAAAAAAGGCTTCTACTTTATCAGGATTTTCATGTTTATGTGGTTGAATATAAGTACCTGGTTCCATTGCATTTAGCATGCGTTGAAGTGTAGCCGCATCTGCTTTATGAAAATTAAAATTCATTCGCCTGCGGGAACTGCTTTTTGCTTTTTCAGATGTTTCAGAAATAAAGGCTTCGTTAATTTTAATCATAAGAAAAT
>CAZTST010000045.1:0-9194 GCA_964616585.1 uncultured Draconibacterium sp. | reverse complement strand
GTGAATTCATATTTGATTCTTTTATTTCTCAGAATAGACTCATTTGTTTCGATTCCAAATCGAGCAACAATTGTTTGAGTTTTAAACCGCCTGCATAACCTGTTAAATCGCCATCCTTACTTAGAACACGATGACATGGAATAATTATCCAAATAGGATTTTTACTATTTGCCAAACCAACTGCTCTGGAAGCATTTTTATCGCCAAGATTATTGGCTAAATCGCCATAAGAAATGGTTTGCCCATAAGGTATTTTTGTAAGCTCTGCCCATACTTTACGCTGAAAATCAGAGCCTTTTAAACAAACTTTGAGATTAAAATCCTGCAGCTTTCCATCAAAATAGCTTTCCAATTGATTTTGCACCATTTGGGCTTGATAACTAAGATTTCCTGTCGGTAATTCTTGTTGGCTTGTTTTTAAAAACGTCAATCCAAATGAGTTAAATCTGAGTTCTATTTTTCCAATTTTGCATTCAATAATTTGCTTTTCTGTTTCTTGCAGAAGCTCGTTAAGGACTTCGTTTGTATTGGATAAAATTTTCGCGCCATTTGGCAGGAATTCACTTTTTTCTTCCTCAGTAATAAAATACACTTTTTTATTTGCTGCAAAATAAAACTGAACAATTGTATGAAGTTCTTTATCGGCTTTAATAATAACTAATGCGGATGTATAGCTAACTATTCGGCGAACTTGTAATTCTGATTCAGTACTGTTTACAATTTGAGTAATAGGTATTATATTGATACCCAAATCATTGGCTTTGACTTTAAGATCAAGAGGAATATCCTGAAAGCCATATAGAGCAATCGCCGAATTATAATTTACCATAAGGTTATTAGCTGCTTGTCAAAGTTAGCAGAATTGTGGTAGTAAAGCAATATGGATTTACAGATTTATTAAAATTTTAGTCAGCCTTCAGTTTTTTATATCGAATACGTTCCGGTCCTTTATCGCCTAATCGTTTTTTCTTATTTTCCTGATATTCAGAATAAGCTCCTTCAAACCAATAAACTTGTGAATTTCCTTCAAAAGCTAAAATATGAGTAGCCACTCTATCTAAAAACCAACGGTCGTGTGAAATAATTACTGCACATCCCGCAAAATTTTCCAAACCTTCTTCCAAAGCTCTCAAAGTGTTGACATCTATATCGTTAGTAGGTTCATCGAGCAACAATACATTAGCTTCTTGCTTTAAAGTCAGAGCCATGTGCATACGATTTCTTTCTCCACCAGAAAGCACGCCTGCTTTTTTACTTTGGTCGGTTCCGCTAAAATTAAACCGTGAAACATAAGCACGGCTGTTCATCGTTCTTGAGCCTAATTGAATGTTTTCGTTTCCATCGGTAATAACTTCCCAAACAGATTTTTCCGGGTCAATATCCTGATGATCTTGATCTACATAACCTACTTTAACTGTCGGACCAACTATAAATTCACCCTGATCTGGTTTTTCCATTCCCATAATCAAGCGGAATAAAGTTGTTTTTCCTGCGCCATTTGGGCCAATAATGCCAACAATACCATTCGGCGGCAAATGAAACTCAAGATTTTCGAATAATAATTTATCACCAAAGGCCTTGGAAACTCCTTTTGATTCGATTACCTGATTCCCTAAACGAGGTCCGTTTGGAATATATATTTCGAGTTTTTCTTCCTGTTGCTTTTCGTCTTGATTCATCAAATTATCGTAAGCTTTCAAACGAGCTTTTGATTTTGCATGACGAGCTTTTGGGGCCATTTGTACCCATTCCAGTTCTCGCTCAAGAGTTTTCCTTCTTTTACTAGCCGTTTTTTCTTCCATGGCCATGCGCGTGGTTTTCTGATCTAACCATGAAGAATAATTTCCTTTCCATGGAATACCTTCACCACGGTCGAGTTCCAATATCCATCCGGCAGCATTATCCAGGAAATATCTATCATGTGTAACGGCAATTACGGTTCCCTGATATTGTTGCAAATGCATTTCCAGCCACTGAATTGATTCAGCATCAAGATGGTTGGTAGGCTCATCAAGAAGTAGAATTTCAGGTTCTGATAATAGAAGACGGCAAAGTGCAACACGTCTTTTTTCTCCACCACTCAGATTTTTAACACTTGCTTCGGAAGGCGGACAACGTAATGCATCCATAGCTCGTTCTAGTTTGCTGTCGAGTTCCCAAGCATCATGTTGTTCGAGCAAATCGGTCAATTCTCCTTGACGTTCGATAAGCTTATTCATCTCATCATCTGTCATTGGTTCCGCAAAACGATTATTTACATTTTCATATTCTTTAAGTAGAGCAACAGTTTCAGCAACACCTTCTTCAATAATTTCTTTAACTGTTTTTGTAGGATCGAGATATGGTTCCTGATCGAGCATTCCGACTCTATAACCAGGCGAAAAAACAACTTCGCCCTGACTGGGTTTTTCTTTTCCGGCAATAATTTTTAATACAGAAGATTTTCCTGAGCCATTTAATCCAATAATGCCAATTTTGGCACCATGATAAAAGGAAAGATAAATGTTTTTTAAAACTAGTTTATTGGGGCCGTATTGTTTAGATACGCCTACCATAGAGAAAATAATTTTCTTATCGTCAGCCATAATTATATCAATAAAATTGTGTCGGCAAAATTACGAAAATAGCCGGAGTTTTAGCTGAAAAATTGCTAATCTAAATGCCTAGCTTAAAGCACGCATTGCTTCAACAGGATCTAGCTTAGATGCCTGATATGCAGGAATAAAACCGCTTATCAATCCGATTAACGAAGAGACTATAATGCCAAGCATAATATTTCCCAGAGTAAGTACCATGCTAAAATCAAAGGCTGCATTAACAATCACAACTAAAAGCAGCACGATTAAAAGACCCAAAATACCACCAATCAACGCAAGAGCAATGGCTTCAAATAAAAACTGGAATAAAATAAAGTAGTTTTTGGCGCCTAATGATTTTTGGATTCCAATAATATTAACTCTCTCTTTTACAGATACAAACATGATGTTAGCAATACCAAAGCCGCCAACTAATAAAGAAAATCCACCAATAACCCATCCAATAGTAGCAATTATTGCAAAAAAAGCATCAAAACCCTTGCTAATTACGCTAGTTTCGTTAATGGCAAAATCATCTTCCTTTCCTGGTTTTATTCTATGATAAGAGCGAAGTATTCCGGTCAATTCATCACGGAGCTGATCATTAGTAATATTTGGTTTGGCTAAAACTGCAATAGTGCTACCACCTGAACGACGCAAATTTAAAAAATTACGCAAATAATTAATTGGTACAGTAAGCGTTTCGTCAGGAGAATTACCAAAAGCATCATCTCCTTTCTTTTTAAAAACTCCAATTACATATGTTTTATAACCACCAACTTTTATGTTTTTTCCTATAGGATCTTCTCCGGGAAAAAGATTTTCTGCAACAGTAGCTCCAATAAGTGCAACGCCCCGGCCATTATTCGCTTCCATTTCAGTGAAAAACCGGCCGCTTTGCAGTTCCAGGTTAAATATTTTAGGATAGTCGTAAGAAACACCATCTACACGAATATTTTCCATTATATTATTTCGATTTTTTAATGTTTTGTTAATTCCTGCCAAAAAAGTAGAGGCTTCCATCAACTCGCTTTTTTTGTTAATTGCATCCAAATCATCAAGCGTAGGCTCGTCGCGATTCATTATCTTCCACCATTCCAAATCGTTCTGCATCCAAGGCCATTTCTGAACAAACATTACATTGCTACCTAAAGAATTGATGCTCTCGCGAAGGTAAATTTCCATAGAATCAAAAATGGTAAAAACGGCAATCACCGAAAATATACCAATGGTTATACCCAAAAGAGATAAAAAGGTTCGTATTTTATTAACTATCAGTTCATTAAAGGCGAATATCAAACTTTCTCTTAATAGCTTCAGATAAATCATAATATTGGTTTTTATGGTTGACGTTAAAAACATGTAAAGGTAACAAAAAAGGCGCTGATGAAGTGTGGAAAATTTATTTTGACTAATGAAAAAATAAAGACAATATCATCATCAAGAAAATAATTATTTTTGACGTATGGGAAATCATCATCATTCTGATTCGTTGCAAGGCAAGAAATTGTTCTGGTCAATAGTTCTAAATATTGCCATAACAATAGCTCAAATAATAGGAGGTTTAATTTCGAACAGTCTATCGCTTTTAACAGATGCATTGCATAATTTTAGCGATGTCCTTTCGCTTTTAATCAGTTGGTTTGCACATAAACTTTCGCAAAAACCCGCAAACCATAAACGCACTTTTGGTTATAAACGTGCAGAAATTATGGCGGCGTTTATCAATGCCGCAAGCTTGCTTGGCGTATCTTTTTTCTTAATAAAAGAAGCGATAGAACGTTTTTACAATCCTG
Source organism: uncultured Draconibacterium sp. (assembly GCA_964616585.1). Lineage (GTDB taxonomy): Bacteria > Bacteroidota > Bacteroidia > Bacteroidales > UBA12170 > UBA12170. Next base: position 4,822 of record CAZTST010000045.1, on the reverse strand, counting down.
CCTCAGTCCAAGCAGGCTGGGTAATTATTTTGGGAATGTTAAGCATAGTCATAAACGGAATAAGCGTGCTTTTGCTTTCAAAAGAAGCAAAAACCAGTCTGAATATTCGTTCTGCTTATCTTCATCTTTTTACTGATATGCTAACTTCTGTTGCCGTGGTTATTGGAGGAATGCTAATGTATTTTTGGTCGCTAAATTGGATAGATCCGCTTTTAACTGTAATCATTGCTTTTTATCTGATTCTGAGTAGCTGGAAAATTTTAGGCGAAGCTTTAAAAATACTAATGCTTTTTGCGCCGGCTGAATTAAGCATTGAATCGATAAAAAAAGAAGTTCTTATGTTTTCGGAAATTCAGAATATGCATCATATTCATTTATGGGCACTTAACGATAATCAAACACACTTGGAAGCGCATCTTTCTTTTTCCAACAATTTAAGTTTGACCGAAACAAATAATATTTGTGCAACTATTGAAGATAAGTTAAAAAAAATATTTCCGATTCAACATATTACTTTTCAGGCTGAATATAAACCTGAATGCAAAGAAGAACAGTTTCATTAAGAGTGGCAACGGAAATTAATTTTACTAATTTCTAGTAAAAACGAATGGTTTTTAAGACCTTTGTGAAACAAATAACATAATGTATTAAGTATAAAACATGACTAATAATTTTTTACTCAGCCCTAATCCACTAGTTCGATTTTTCAAAAAAGAGCCAATAGAATTTACCAAGAAAGACATTTTACAATACATAGAAGAACAACATATTGAAATGCTTAACTTTCGATATGTGGGTGGCGATGGTCGTTTAAAAACACTCAATTTTGTGGTTAATAGTCGCGAGCAAATAGAATACGTGCTTTCCAGTGGCGAACGAGTTGATGGCAGCAGTTTATTTACTTATATTGAATCTGGAAATAGTGATTTATATATTATTCCTCGATTTAGAACTGCATTTTTAAATCCTTTTTCTGAAATTCCAACTATCGATATATTGTGTTCTTATTTTGATAAAAATGGTAATCCGTTTGAATGTTCACCTGAATATATTTTACAAAAGGCTCATATTCAGCTTAAAGAAAAAACCGGATTTGATTTTGAGGTTATGGGTGAATTGGAATATTATGTAATAAGCGAAAAAGAACCATATTTTGTTACGGAAGATCAACGAGGTTATCATGAAAGCTCGCCTTTTACAAAATGGGAAGATTTAAGAAAAGAGGCAATGTTAACCATTTCTTCAATTGGAGGAAACATTAAATATGGTCATTCCGAAGTAGGTAATTTTAGCGTGGGAAATTTGGAATACGAACAAAATGAAATAGAATTAAAACCATGTAAACTGGAAGATGCTGCTGATCAGATAATTATTGCTAAATGGGTCTTGCGCACTTTGGCACATCGATATGGCGTTACAGTTACTTTTGCTCCAAAAATAACAGTTGGTAAAGCTGGCAGTGGATTACATATTCATACCCGACTCATGAAAAACGGCAAAAACCAAATGATTGAAAATGGTAAAATTAGCTCAACAGCCAAAAAAGCGATTGCAGGATATTTGCATTTGGCTTCATCATTAACCGCTTTTGGGAATACTAATCCAACCTCTTATTTTCGATTGATTCCAAATCATGAGGCACCTACAAATATTTGTTGGGGCGACCGAAACCGTTCTGTATTAGTTCGTGTTCCTCTTGGATGGAACGGGCAAAAAGATATGCTTAAACAAGCAAACCCACTTGAAGAAGCTAATAAACAGGATTTTAGCAGTAAGCAAACTGTTGAATTTAGATGCCCCGATGGTTCAGCTGATATTTATCTGCTTTTAGCAGGATTAACAGTAGCCGCCAGACATGGTTTTGAAATGAAAAATGCTTTGGAGTATGCAGAAAAAACTTATGTGAATGTAAATATTTTTGATTCCATTAATAATGAAAAAGCAAGTGATTTAGAGCCGCTACCACTTTCTTGCCACGATTCTGCTGTTGCTCTTGAAGCACAGAAAGAAATTTATCTTAAATATAATGTGTTTGATAAGCGAACACTTGAAGGTACGATTACTAAATTAAAAGCCTATCGTGATGAAAATTTACGAAAAGAAATTGGCAATGATGAAGAAAAAATTGTGCAATTAGTCGATAGGTTTATCCATTGTGGGTAAATATTGGCGCTGATATGAATAATCAGGTTCGAATATACTTTGCTCCTTTTCAGGGTATTACCACTCACACTTTTCGTAATGTATATTCAAAGTATTTTAATGGTATTGATAAGATGTTTACTCCTTATTTTGTTAATATTAAAGCAGGAGAAAACCTATCTTCCAAAAATTTTATTGAACTAAAAAATCAGGCTGAAAATAGAACAAATGTAATTCCGCAAATTTTAAGCAAGGATGCCGATGAAATTTTATGGTTTGCACAATTTTGTAAACAAATGGGATTCAGTGAATTGAATTGGAATTTAGGCTGTCCTTATCCGCAAGTAGCAAATAAAAAACTGGGTTCGGGTTTGCTTCCTTATCCTGAATTAGTAAACAAAATTCTGGAACAAGTAATGCGTGAAATAGAGATTCCGTTTTCTATAAAATGCAGATTAGGCTATTATTCCGGCGATGAATTTGCTGAGCTTATTCATGTTTTTAATCTTTTTCCTATTAGCGAACTTACTATTCATGCTCGAATAGGAAAGCAATTATATGCCGGACAAACTGATATTGAAACCTTTGCTCGCTATGCTTCCCAATTAACTTCTCCTTTAGTTTATAATGGTGATATTTTCTGCAAAGAAAATTATCAGGAATTTAAACTGCGTTTTCCTGAAATAAATCGATTTATGCTTGGTAGAGGAATCCTTAAAGATCCTTTTCTGCCGGCTCGAATAAAAGGGTTAGATTTACCTTCTAACTTAAAAGCACATCTTCGTTTATTTATCGATAATTTATATTATTCTTATCGCAAGGATAAAAACGACCAGCTTACTTTACTCAGTGCCCTAAAAGAATACTGGATTTATCTTGCCAATACATTTGAAGAGCCTAATAAGGTTTTTCGAAAGCTAAAAAAGTGTAAAACCTTTGAAATGTATGAAGATACTGTTTATGAAATTTTTGAAAAGAATGATCTGGCCGCTCCAAATAAATAAACGGCCTATCATCAAAATAATATATTATTGAGTACTTTTTAAACTTTCTTTTTTACGTAAAAAACCAAATCATCGCCTTCGTCATAATAATCTTCGAAGCGAGTTTTCAAGACATAATTGTTTCTCTCGTAAAACATTCTTGTTGGCACGTACTGCGCTCTTGAAGAAGTCTCAACATAAATACCCACACCGCCTTGCTCAAAAATAGCTTTTTCGCTTTCCTGTAGAAGAATTTTTCCCAAACCTTGATTTCTGAATTTTTCGTGAACGGCTATCCAGTATAAGGCATAACTATTCTTAGTTCCCGGAATTTTTCCAAAACATGAATAGGCCATCGTATCAGAATTATTATCTAAAAAAATAAACTGATAACCACTCTCAATTCCTTTTGCCAAATATTCATCGGCCAATTCAACTGCAATGTCAATTTCTTCCGAATTAAAAAAGTCGGTAGATATAACAATATCTCTAATTGTTTCAGGATCAGATTTTTTTACTTCGTTTCTAAAAATATATTTTGTTAATTCCATGCGTCTTCAATAATTCGATTAATAACATTCGAAAATTCATAACCCGCTTCTTTTGTGGCTGCATAAAATCCTGCATCTTTTGATAAACAGGGATTTGCATTAATTTCGAGTATCCAAGGGCTTCCTTTTTCATCAACTCTTAAATCTACACGGGCATAACCTTTTAGTCCAAATAAATTCCAGGCATCTATACAAAGTTGCTTTAGTTTATTTGCCAATTCAGCCTCAGTTTTTTCCAATCCAAAAAGGCGATTTGTATTGTGATATTCAAAGGAAGATTCGTCCCATTTTGCTGCATATCCAATAATTTTAGGTTTTCCTTCCGGGAAATTTTCAAAAATAATCTCAGGAATAGGCAGAACTTCCGGCCCACTTTTTCCTCCTAAAACAGAAATATTAAATTCTCGTCCGCTGATATATTCTTCGAAAAAGTATTGCATATCAGCGTGTTTATCAATGAATTTTTGAATTATTTGAGCGTTTCCCGGTAATAAATTTTCATCTGAAATACCAACAGAAGCATCTTCCCAAACTGGTTTTGCAATGTATCGTACTGCGGAATCAACTTCTTGATTTTTAATATTTTCAATTTGTTTTAGAGTAGGTAAGCCGGCAGCAAGCATCATTTTTTTTGCCAGTATTTTGTTACTGGTGATAAACATAGCTTCTGAACGACAGCCTGTAAATGGAATACCAAGATGTTCGAGAAGTGAAGGAGCTAGATATATGAGTTTGCCGTCCTTTTCCAAACTCTCAACTAAATTAAATACAAAGACAGGTTTAATTTTGCGCAACCGTATGCTAGTTTCGTCCAGATTTAAGTCCATAAACAAGCGCTCAGTATCGTAACCCAAATGCTCAAGTGCTTCTTCGGCAAAACTTGCTTGGTCTAAAACATCCAATTCATCTTTGTCGGCATTTGCCGATAAAGCATTTATTAGAATTATAACTTTTTTCGTTTTCATTTAAGATTTAACCTTTTTAACAGCCGAATCCATAATCATTCCCATTAATTCAATATAGGAAATTCCATTTAATGTGCTAAGAATTGGAAGATCAGAATGTACTGGATGAATTCCGGCTAAAGGATTAATTTCCAAAAAGTTAGGAATTCCATTTTCATCCATTCGAATATCAACTCGACCT
>CAZTST010000044.1:14371-18101 GCA_964616585.1 uncultured Draconibacterium sp. | reverse complement strand
TCCTTCGCGATCGATCAATACAACTTTTGGACGATAAGTAATAAATTGCATCCACTGGGTCATATTATATGCTCCAATTCTTTTAATAACTACTTGATCTCCAATCTTCATGGAAGGAAATTGTATGGCTGCACGAATTACGTCTATATTCATACAAAGTGGTCCATAAAGTGTAGTGTCTTCCATATATTTTGAAGATTGTTGTGCAGGAACTACAATATGTTCGTACCAAAAAGAGGTAAAAAGCATATTTACACCAATATCCAAAACAGTAGCTCTTCTTCCGTCTTTTAATCTTTTGTTTCCGATAACAGAACCTAAAAGATAACCTGCATCATCAATCAAAGCACGACCTGTTTCCAGGAATAAAATTGGCATATTTTCAGGGTCGATAGATGAATTTATCAAAGCATTTGTAATTGCCTCGGCATATTCATCGAAAGTAGGACAAGTATCGCTGCCTGGAAGATAAGCACCTTTTAAAGTGTTTTTCGAGGCAAAACCACCACCCATATCAATATACTTTATCTTATGATTGTATTTTCTATCCAATCCAATTGCTAAATCGGCTAAAGTTTTAGCTGCATTTCCATAGCCAAAAGGAGCCAAAATATATGTTCCGATATGTGTATGTAAACCAACCAAATCAAGCTTTTTGCTGAGCATTATACGATTCAAAGCATTCCATGCATCACCATTTTCGTAATTAAATCCAAATCTATCCCATTGTGGATAAATACCATTATCCATATTCACACGGATTGCAACTTTTGGTCGTTTGCTTGTTTCGTCGGCCAATTTTATAATCATATATAATTCATCAAAATGGTCGATATGAATTAAAGAAGCATTTTCAATGGCCAGGCGTAAATCGTCTTCATTTTTATCGGGGCCGTTAAAAATAATTTGATTTCCTGGAACTCCATTGTTTAATGCTTTCTGATATTCAAAACCAGAAACAACTTCGGCCCAGGAACCCATTTTATGGTAGGTACGACAAACAGCATCGATATAATTTGTTTTATATGACCAAGCGAATTGAACTTTTGGATATCTAGTACTAAATGCTTGATAAGCATCCTGATAGGTATCGTACATTGTTTTTTCGGAGATGACAAAAACAGGAGAGCCATGCTCGGCAATTAAGTCTTTAACAGCAACGCCATCGATTTGAGTCATTGGAGTAATTTGATTTCCCATGCCGAACTTATCAGGAACTCCGGCATTAATTTTTGTTATAATTGGTCTTTCAAAGAATTTCTTTTCCATGATTTTAATTTTTAATCTTAATGTGAATATTTTCAAGTTCTCCGGTCATCGAAAGCTTTTCGAATTGAGAGATATCGCCAATCATATCGTATGAATAGCGAACAAACATAGTTCCGGCACTATAACTTCTCATAGGCTCTACTTTTTCGCCCATGGCCATTTTTACTAAAGCTTCGGGTATGTTTTGACCGGCACCAACAGCAAGATAAACCCAAGCTGGAATACGCGGATTGATTTCTATCATATAATATTTGCCTTCATTAGTGCGAATCATTTCTAATTCCATTCCTCCACGCCATTTTGTGCCTTCAATTAATTTGTAAGTAAGATCCAGCATTTTCTCGTCTTTGATGGTGATACCACCCCAAGCTTTTCCTTTGTCGGTAATAAATTGTTTACGCATAGGAACTGCGCCAATTGTGTTTCCTTCTCCATCGCCAAGAGCTACAACATTTACTTCTGTTCCCTTTATAAACTCCTGTATTATAATAGGTAAGCCCCATTTTGAACTGATTTTATTGTAATAATTAGTCACCTGTTCTTCGTTGTATGCAATGTGAGCATCGTAGAATTTACCTTTTACTAAAACAGGAAATTCATAATCTTTTTTAAGTTTACGGATGTCGGCAACGCTCGTTAGGTTTGTGCTTTTTGGAACATCAATACCATAAGTCTCGCCGTATTTTGGAAGTACTGCTTTTTGACGTTCTTCGAATTGTTCTATGGTTGGCAGAAAGGTTTTGATACCCATTTCGAGCAATCGTTTTTCTGCTTTCATAAAAGTGTATAATTCCGCATCGAAATTGGGAATCAAAACATCAATATTCTCAATATCATTGATATACTGAATACGTTCGAGTAAAACATCTGCACCACCCGATGGATAAGGAATCTGGTAAGTTTTGTCAACCATGTCTTCCATATATATTCCGGGTTCCAGATTTTCGTAAGCCAAACCAATAATGCGAACATCAAATTCTTTAGACTCGCGAAGGCTGCGAATAACCGGAATGCCGGGGCCTGGATTATCGGTATTGTTTAAGCCGGTTACGGCTATGGTTAATTTTTTGATCATCGGTCTATCAAGTTAAATTGATTAAGAGTGCTGATGAAATCAAAATAAGCAGATTCGAAAATGCCTTGACTAACATCATAATTTTCAAGAAAATAAGATGTTATTTCTTCTTGCTTTTTGCCTTCATTCATTAGTTTTAAAATATCGGCACCTACAGGATTCAAAGAATATGTTTCACCTGTGCCTGCATCGAATACAAAACCCGATTCACTTACTGCAATATTGTTTTTTATTTTCATTCGTAATAATTTTTATTAGATTGAATTTATTTCGTTTTCAACATTACAAAAGTGCATCCTATTTTTAGCGTAGATGTTATAAGATTTTGTAAATATTTAATAGGATTTCCATCTATTTTAATGAAATTTAGTTGAAAATGTATAAAATTTGGTCTCTTGAGGAAATTCGGGTTCAATCTTTGTAAAATTAAATTGGGAATTTAAGATTAACATGATACAATCTTTATCTAGAAGGCTTAAATATTATGGAAAGTGAGCCATTCATGGGACTCGAACCCACGACCTGCTCATTACGAGTGAGCTGCTCTACCAACTGAGCTAAAATGGCGATAATTTTGTGCAATTTTAATCCATTTTTTTAAATATTTATATGTTTTATAGGCTAAAAGTTAAGCAATTGTTATTTTTTTATATAAAACAATTGCGTTAGTACAAAAAAATTTTTAGTTTTGCATTGAATTAAATCAAAATGAATTATGAAGAAAATTACTTTAAGTCTGTTAAGTTTACTGTTTGCAATGTTTATGTTTGTAGCGTGTAATAATGCTCCTGCTCCTCAGGAAACTACTGAAGAGGCTACTGTTGAAGAGGTTATGGATACAGTTGCAGTTGATACTACTGTAGTAGTAGAAGAGGTTGTTGAAGAAATCGTTGACTAATAATCTGGATTTGTAAACCAAAAGAAAAGGCGAATTCGTATTACGGATTCGCCTTTTCTTATTTTAAAGTGATTATTTATAGTATCTGGCCAAAAAAGACTGCATTTGCAAATACTTTATTTGAACCATACCAAAAACCTCTAAAATTAGTATTATCAAGTATGGAGATTATGTTTCCCTGTCCCAATTTGCTGGTTATAATAAAAGGAGTATTTTTAATTTTATTTACATTCTCAATAGAACTATATCCGCTTTTTAATGGTGAAGATGTATAGCGAAAAGGCGAGTTATAGTTGTTTTCTGGCATTTCTGCTGCACTGGTTCCAGTTTTGAATATTGGCAAAGTGCTACTGCTGAGGCCATAAGCCATTGGATGAGATGGATCAAAAGCAACTTCAAAAATAGCACCGCTAATTTGTTGAACATTAGCATCTTCTCTACGGTTGACGTAGGTAGGAATACCTTCAACATTTATTTCAACATCCTTT
>CAZTST010000044.1:0-14361 GCA_964616585.1 uncultured Draconibacterium sp. | reverse complement strand
CCTTTTTAAACTTTATATCTAGTTTCAAATTGCTTGCGGCCCATTGTGTTGCGTTTTTATATGTGATTAAATTTCCACCATTTTTTATCCATTCTTGTAATTTTTCTATGCCGGATTTACCTAATTCATCAAATGAACCACCCGGCAAAACAATTGTATTGTATTTGGACAAATCAATCCGATTGATCATATTTTGCTCAACTAAAGAAATTGGCATATTATATCGTTGATCAAATAAGTGCCAAATTTCGCCTGCATCACGACTATTGGCTCTTCCTTCTACAAACATCAATACTTTAGGCTGCTGTAAATTGGCAAAACCTTCGCTTCCAATATCAATTCCGGTTGGTGTTAAGCTTGTAGATAAGCTATAAATATCTATTCCGTTTTCTTTAGATAATTGGGTTACAAATTTATGTAAATCATTTCTTGAAAGTGGCTGATTGTTAGTTGGAATAAGAATTGTGCCGAAACTAAACTCTTCATTCATTTTATCTGCGGCATAGCTAAATTTATTGGACGCTACTTTAGTTCTTAATCCTTTTGCTTGGATAGCAGCTAACATTTTTGGTGAATAATAATCGTCCCAACGGAAAACATAAGCAGTAGCTTTCTCGCCACCAATAATACTTCCTTCTTTACGATTGATGCTTTCCAATTTTTCTGTTTTAGGGAGAAGCATTTTCTTTCCACGAGTAATTTCAGCATTTGGCATATTAAATGAATAGAAGAAATTCCAGGTTGAAACATCATAAAAGGTTTTATCTTTAAAATCATTACTTTTTTCAAACATTGATTTAATTAAACGATAATTCTTTTGAGAAGATGGAATGAAATAGCTGTTGCCTTTTTCAAAAGTTAGATTATTTATAGTGTAATTATCAGTTAATTGCTCAAATTTTACTTCGTGAATATTGAGAATCTTCAAAAACTCATATGTTTTTCCATAATCTGTTTTATCACCGAAAATCCATCCTGCAATTGGGTCTTTATCAGCTTGTTGATAAGCAGAAGTGTAAAATTCTTTTTGATAGTCGAGTAGGGGTTTGCGAAGGTTTATAACTGCCTCTAAAGTAGATAAAGTAACAGTAAACTGATTGCGAATGGTAAAAGGAAAAGTGAGTAATCCATTTTCTGTTTCTCGCAAGAAACCTCTTGAACTAGCTTGCTCGAATAAAATTCCAATACCGGAATTAATATCAGGATAAGAAGACCCTTTTCCAAAATAATAATCATCAAACTGTTCTTCAGCAAAATACAGCGAACCAATTTGATCTAAATGTTTGGCATGATAATCTGCTATAGCTTTAGTTAATTCGTAATTTCTTTCAGGAGTTAAAGGATTATTTCTACTTGGCACTCCGGGCTGAAAAAAGAAAGTAGAATTAGAGCCCATTTCGTGATGATCAGTAACTATATTTGGCTTCCATTCTTGAATTTTTGCTACTCGTCCGCGACTTTCAGGATTTGTAAGTAATAAATAATCGCGATTCATATCAAACCAATAGTGGTTGCCTCTTCCGCCCGGATATACTTCATTAAAAACTCTGGAATTTGGATCTGTTAAATCAGCAAAGCTTTTGTTCATATTCACCCAATTGGCAAATCGATTTACGCCATCAGGGTTTAGGGCTGGATCAACAATAATAATGGTATTTTTGAGTAATTCTTCAATCTGAGAACTATTTCCTGCTGCTAGGTGATAAGCAGTTAATAAAGAAGTATTTACGCCGCTTGCTTCATTCCCATGAACAGAATATCCGAGAAGTACAACCAAAGGCATATTGTCTGTATTCATTTTAGCTGAAACAGATGGATCGCTTAGTTTCTGATGCTCAGTTTTAATCTCATCCAGTTTGGCAAGATTTTCAGGCGAAGAAAAAATTAAATGTACTAAAGGACGGTTTTCGTAGGAACGAGCATACTCTACTAAAACAGCTCTATCGCTACATGCAGCAATGGTTTCCATGTATTTGATTAGCTGATCGTGACTAACCATCCAATCACCCACTTCATAACCTAAAACTTGTTTTGGTGTTGGAATATTGATATCGTAATTTACATGTTTAGGTAAGTAGTAATTTAAATCGGTTTGCGCAAATCCGAAGTTAATGGACATAAAAAGGCCTAGTAAGCTCAAAAGGTTTTTCATAGGTTTGGTTTTTTTTAATTGGTGAAAGTATTAAATTTTCTGATTCTATGGGCATTATGCTTCCTTAATTTATAAAAGTTTTTAAATGTGAGAACTACTTTAGTAATTGATGTTTATTTATGTGGATTAACTATTTAATGTAATTGATTATTATATAATCAAACTTGGAATTTTAATCGTTTTTTATTTAACTTAAAGCAATAAAAAATGATTAGATATTAATCAATGATATTGCAAGCACATTCGTATTACAGCCTGCGCTACGGAACACTTTCCGTGGAGCGACTTCTTTCATTAGCTGTTCAAAAAGGCCATAAAAAATTGGTATTGACCGATATCAACAATACTACGGGTGCTATCGACTTTGTAAAGCAATGCAAAGAGCTGGGAATTGAACCTGTTGTTGGAGTCGATATTCGCAATGCTGATGATTTGATGTACTTGCTTATCGCGAAGAATGACAAAGGTCTTTATTCCATTAATCATTTCTTATCTCAACATCATCTAAACAAAAAAGTTTATCCTAAAATTCCGCCTTTTTTAGAAAATGTTGTAATAGTTTATCCTTTCAATAATCTTCCCAATAAAGAACTATTTGATTATGAATTTATTGGTGTGCAGCGCAATCAGTTAAACCGACTTGCTTTTTCGCCTCTGGCAATACAAAAAAATAAATTATTGATGTTGCAAAATGTAGTTTTTGAAACAGAAGAAGACTATGATTTGCATCGACATTTACGAGCCATCGATCACAATTGCTTACTTTCTAAGCTTAAGGATGAAAAACATGCCGGTTTGCACGATGATTTTCCTAGCCAAGATGAGATGGAAAAATATTTCTCATCTTTTCCTGGATTAATTGAAAATACAAAAGCTTTGCTCGAAGAATGTTCAATGGATTTCGATTTTAAAAGCGTGAAAAACAAAGCAACTTTTACAGGTAATCGCATTGATGATAAAGCACTTTTAAAAAAACTAGCTTATGATGGTTTTCAATATCGTTATAATTCAAATAGTTTGGAAGCTGAAAGTCGTTTGCGCCACGAATTGGAGATTATTGATAACTTAGGCTTTTCAGCATATTTCTTAATTACCTGGGATGTAATTCGTTATTCTATGTCGCGCGGGTTTTATCATGTTGGCCGTGGAAGTGGCGCCAATAGTGTGGTGGCTTATTGTTTAAAAATTACAGATGTCGATCCAATTGAGCTTGATTTATATTTTGAGCGTTTTTTAAATCCAAAACGAACTTCGCCACCTGATTTTGATATCGATTATTCGTGGAAAGAGCGCGACGATGTGATTGATTATATTTTCAAACGTTATGGAAGAGAACATACAGCTTTGCTTGGAACAATAACAACTTTTAAAGGTAAATCAATCTATCGCGAGCTTGGCAAAGTGTTTGGGCTGCCAAAAGAAGAAATCGATCATTTAATCAATCATCCTGATGATTCACAAAATCGAAATGAAATTACTGAAAAAATGCATCATTTGGCTGAATTGATGAAAGATTTTCCAAATATGCGCAGCATTCATGCAGGTGGAATTCTTATTTCTGAAAAGCCAATCAATTATTATGGCGCTTTGGATTTGCCACCAAAAGGTTTTCCAACCATTCAATGGGATATGTATGTAGCTGAATATATTGGTTTTGAGAAATTGGATATTTTAAGTCAGCGAGGTATTGGACATATAAAAGAAGCGGCAGAAATTGTTCTAGAAAATAGAAAAATAAAAGTCGATGTGCATGCTATTCAGGAATTTAAGCGTGACGAAAAAGTGCGAAAACAGCTCCAAAAAGGCGATACAATTGGTTGTTTTTATGTTGAAAGTCCTGCTATGCGTGGTTTGCTTAAAAAATTACGTTGCGATAATTATTTAAGTTTAGTTGCTGCGAGTTCAATTATTCGCCCGGGTGTTGCGCGTTCGGGCATGATGAGAGCCTATATTCAACGTTTTCATAAGCCTGAAACTATCGAATACTTGCATCCGATAATGGAAAATCAGTTGAAAGAAACTTATGGAGTAATGGTTTATCAGGAAGATGTTTTGAAAGTCTGTCATCATTTTGCAGGCTTGGATTTGGCCGATGCCGATGTTTTACGACGAGCCATGAGTGGTAAATACAGAAGTAAAAGTGAGTTTCAACGCATAGTAGATCGTTTTTTCTCTAATTGCAAAGAACGAGGCTATTCCGATGAATTAAGCAAAGAAGTTTGGCGACAAATTGAATCTTTTGCAGGTTATTCTTTTTCTAAAGCACATTCGGCAAGCTATGCGGTGGAAAGTTATCAAAGTTTGTTTCTTAAAGCTCATTATCCTTTGGAATTTATTACAGCCGTTATCAATAATTTTGGCGGGTTTTATCATTCATGGGTTTATTTTAACGAAGCTCAAACTGCCGGTGCCAATGTGCAATTGCCTTGTATTAATCATAGCAATTACAAAACACGTTTAATCGACAAAACTATTTATGTGGGTTTTATTCATATTCAAAGTTTGGAAGCAAATCTTGGAAAAGCAATTCAAAATGAACGTGAAATACGAGGAGTTTTTTTGGATTTGCCTGATTTTGTTCAACGTATGCAAATTGGAAAAGAGCAAATGGTATTATTGATTCGTGTTGGTGCTTTTCGATTTACCGAAAAACCAAAAGCTGCTTTGTTGTGGGATATGCAATTGTTTTTTAATAAATCGCAAAAGCAAAACAAAGGACAAGTTTTATTTACTCCGCCTATAAAAACTTATCGTTTGCCCGATTTTATTTATTCATCGCTCGAAGATGCTTACGATGAAGTGGAACTTATTGGATTTCCGATAAGTATAAGTTCTTTCGATTTACTTAAAACTCCTTTTCGTGGTGAGCTTATGGCGAAAGACTTAATAAGTAATATTGGTAAAAAAGTGCGAATGCTCGGACGATTAGTAACTTACAAATATGTACGAACCGTTCGAAAAGAATTGATGCATTTTGGGACTTTTCTTGATAAAGAGGGCCAATTCTTTGATACTACACACTTTCCGGATAGCTTAAAGAAATATCCTTTTCGCGGTTATGGCCTGTATTTGATTTTGGGCAAAATAGTCGAAGAGTTTGGCTTTCCAAGTATTGAAGTTGAGAAAATGGCACGTTTATCTATACAAGAAGATCCACGAGGCTAAAACAGTCTTACTTCTTAATTAAAATTGTGAAATCATTAAGGTCAATTTCCGGCTCATCTCCGTTTACAGTCAATTGATCGATAATATGAAAAGTGCAACAGTGTTCTAAGACAGAAACTACCTTCAAATAGATGGTATCAGTGTCCTGTGGACTAAGTTCCAGATAAAATGTTTCACCTGTGTCTTTTATGGCTCTATTGCTCATATCCTGAGTGTTAATAATCCGTTGGTTTGTATATTCGTATAGTGAAACATCAATATAAACTTTAACATTATTTTCCAGGAAATAAAGATTGAGATCTTGTTCGGAATACGTAGAGTTATTGTAAAGATTATCACCACTATCAGAGTCAACTACCTTAAAATAAACTGAACCTGGAGGAGTATAACATTCACCACATTCCTTTGTTTTCAAGCAAGAAGAGCTTAGGATTATTAAACCTAAAAACAATACAACATTTTTAATTGTTATCTTTTTCATCTGTTTATAATTTGTTTGTTAATTGTCAGATGGAATAGCCATGAAGTATATAATCATTCCGGTTGGGGATTTTTAAGTCATGGCTATTTCATGTGCTAAAAAAATAGAGATTCATAATAATATAATATCCTGCCCAAATCGAGAAAACCAATTTTAAGATTGTTCCCGCAAGAAAGCCTAAAAAGCTTCCAAGTCCAGCTTTGAGTGCCAAATTAAATTCTTTTCCTCCAATGAGTTCACCAAGCACTGCACCAATAAAAGGTCCGATTAAAATACCAAATGGACCCAAGAACAGCAGCCCGAAAATTAAACCAATAATACTTCCCCAAATGCCTTTTTTAGAGCCTCCCATTTTCTGGGTTCCAAGGATGGGGACAATATTGTCTAAAGCTGTAATGCCAATAGCCAAAGCCAGCCAAATTAACATAAAACGATCTGTAAAAGGCTGATGACCACTAAAATAAAGACTAACTAAACCTAAATATGAAATAATTGGCCCGGGTAAAGCAGGAATTATTGCTCCAATCAAGCCAATCAACAATAGGAAAATAGCTAATACAGAAAGAAAAATATCCATGGGTTAAAATTACAAAATTATATTTCAGTATCTTCGAAAGAAAAATATAAATTGCTTATGGACATTACCATTATCGCAGATAACCGTGAAAAGAAATCCGCAATTCCTGACATGCTGGCTAAAAAAGGTATTCATATGGTGATGAGCCAATTAGCTGCCGGAGACTACATAATTGATGGTAATATCATCATCGAGCGGAAAACCAAAACGGATTTTGTGCAATCCATAATCAATGGACATATCTTCAATCAATGTGCCGGATTGAGACAAACAGGATTGATACCTATGTTCATTGTAGAAGGGAATCCATTTGATACAACACACCATATTAAACGCGAGGCTATCAAAGGAGCTTTGCTGGCAATTAGTTTATCGTGGCAAATACCTGTAATCCGTTCATCGGGAAAGGAAGATACGGTTCATTTGATAATCTTGGCTGCCGGACAGCAACTAAATACACCTGTCTTCATTCGTAAAAAAGGAAAAAAGCCAAAACATTTTCAAAATCAACAGCATTATCTCGTGCAGACCATTCCGGGCATAGGCAGTTCGCTGGCTAACAGGCTTTTAGATTATTATAAAACCATTGAAAAAATAGTATTGGCCGACATTGATTCACTATTGAAAGTTGAAGGAGTAGGAAAAGATAAAGCAAAAAAAATATTTAAGTTTTTTAGAGCGGAAAAAACCTAATATAAAAAACCAAATAACCACAAAGGAAGTGCATTACCAACAGGAAACTCCATATTGTCTTTCACAACGAATGCCCCAGTAAGATTGTTTATCTGTTTTCTGTTTTTTGAAAGACCTTCAACTTCTAGAATCCATTTATTGTCCACTTCAAAATCGGCTGTTTTAGGTTGGCGTACTTTGTGTTTTACTATCAACTGATTATATAAATAAAATGCACATGTATAGGTGCAAAATTGATTTTTTATCAATTAGTTCGTCACCCAGAGTGACATAAAACGATCGGGAAAAGGCTGGCGACTGCTAAAATATAAACTAACCAATCCGGTATAAGAAATAATTAGTCTAGGTAAAGCGAGAATTATTGCTCCAACCAAGCCAATCAACAACAGAAAAATCGCTAAAACAGAAAGAAAAATATCTATAAGTCAAAATTACATATTTATTTTTGAGTTATAGAAAATAAAGTTTTCTTTCATAAGTATTCTAAAAATCATTCATTGTACATAAGTGTTTATGAATCCGTATGTTAGTAGAATGTTGTAATTTTATAATCAAACAACAAATTCCCAAAAATTATCAATTGTAATACATTTAAAGTTATTGCTGTAATTTTCAATCCATGTTTTGGGGGCTTTCATTTTTGATTTCTTGAATTTTATTTCGTAGGCAAACAGTTTACCATTCAATTCTTCAACATAATCCAGTTCAGCACCGGTATAAGTTCGCCAAAAATAAGAAGATGCAAAAATTTCATTGTAAGATAAATATTTCATCCTTTCGGCTATAATAAAGTTCTCCCAAATGGCTCCCGTATCATTTCTCTTGTCAATAGGCAAAAAATTGTTTATTAAGGTATTACGTATGCCAATATCCCAAAAATATATCTTGTCGCGCTTGGATATTTCTTTTCTTAAGTTACGACTAAAGCCACTCAATCGGAATACAATAAATGATTTTTCCAAAAGGCCAATGTAAGAATTTATAGTTTCAAGGCTTAAGCCCAGATTGTTGCCTAACTCATTAAGCGAAACTTCAGAGCCTATCTGAAAAGCAAGTAAGCGGAGTAAGTCCCTGATTTTTGAAGCGTTTCGAATTTGTGAAATGTCAAATATGTCTTTATACAAATAGGAACCGGTCATTTCTCTTAAATATTTTTCTTTTTTTTCGTATGAATCGTAGCTGAATACATCGGGGTACATACCATAAACCATAAGCTCTTCCAAACGATTTTTCAATTCAAATTCGTTGTGGGTTTTTCTGAGTTCTAATAAAGAGATTGGAAATAAAGTATAAGTGGAAGTCCTTCCTGTAAGAGGTTCCTGAACTTTATTGGCTAAATCAAATGAGGATGAACCCGTTACAAATAATTTCAATTGGGGAATGTTATCGTGGATAATTTTAAGGTTTATTCCAATATCTTCGATTCTTTGCGCTTCATCGATAAAGAGAATATCGTAGCCCCCTGTTAATAGTTTTAGTTTTGACAAATCACGAGAAGAAAGCACATCAATATACCTTAGCTCATCAGCGTTTATTTTCAGGATATTCCCTTTTATGTTGTTGAGAATGTCGTTTGAAAGGGTTGTCTTGCCTGATTGTCTTGCACCATACAAGATGATTATTTTATTGCTTTCGGAAAATTCTTTTTGTAAGATGGGCTGCAAACTTCTATATATTTTCATTGTTATAAATTTTTTTGCGGTGATAAAAATAAGAAATAATCCTTAATTATTGGAATATATTCGAAAAATTAACGTTAATTATTAGAATATACCTGAAAAATTAGCCTGAAAATACAAGGTTAAGTGAAAAAAAAGAAATTAGCAGTTCCACATTTCGGACTTATTATATTTCAGTTTCTTCGAAAGAAAAATATAAATTGCTTATGGACATTGCCATTATCGCCGATAACCGTGAAAAGAAATCCGGAATTCCAGACATGTTAGTTGAAAAAGGTATTAATGTGTAATTATCCGTTTGAAAACTTCAATTATCTTAGCATCTTTGCAATTCACAATAGATAGCATGATATCAACCAAGGGAATTTACAAATCGTACGGCGCTATAAAAGTACTGCAAGACATTAATCTTAGCATAGAATCAGGAGAAATTATTGGTATTACAGGAGCCTCGGGCGCCGGAAAAACTACCTTACTTCAGATTTTAGGAACACTTGACAGACCAGATTCCGGAGAATTGAATATTGCCGGAGAAAATGTTTTTGCACTAAGCGATAATGCAATGGCCGATTTTCGAAATCAGCATATAGGCTTTGTTTTTCAGTTTCATCACTTACTACCTGAATTTACTAGTTTGGAGAATGTTTGTTTGCCTGGATTTATTGGCAGAAAACCTCAGAAGCAGGTAGAGAAAAGAGCCGCTGAACTGCTTGATTTTTTGCAGATGAGTCACCGCCTGAATCATAAGCCCGGAGAACTTTCCGGAGGAGAACAGCAGCGTGTGGCTATTGCTCGTGCATTAATCAATACTCCTAAAATTATTTTGGCAGATGAGCCTTCAGGAAATTTAGACAGCGAAAATACCCAAGAATTAAACAAATTGTTTTTCGCTTTGCGCGATGAGTTTAAACAAACTTTTGTAATTGTGACTCACAATGCTGAATTGGCAGGAATGTGCGATCGGAAACTGGTTTTGAAAGACGGGCGTTTTGCTTTTTGATAAAATATTTAACGCAATAATTATATGAACCTTTGTGAATACCTTTGTGTTATCCTTTGTGCCCTTAGTGGTTAATTATTTTTGTTTAACTTCATCGAGGGCTTTGCCGTTTACCACAAAGGAACACTAAGTACACACGAAGGCACACTAAGATTTCTTTAAGAATGAGTAAAGGAAAAGATTTAAAGCCACATATTGGAATCTTTGGTCGGCGTAACTACGGCAAAAGTAGTCTCATAAATACCCTAGCCAATCAGGACATCGCAATTGTTTCTGATATTGCAGGAACTACTACAGATCCTGTTAAGAAATCGATGGAAATTGCTGATTTGGGACCTGTGATTTTTGTTGATACAGCGGGAATTGACGATGATAGTAATCTTGGAAAAGAACGCATCAAAAAAAGCCTTCTTCAAATCAGTCAAATCGATTTGGCTATTCTCGTCATTGTCAATACTATTTTCGAGTCATTCGAAGAAGATTTGGTTCAAACTTTTTCCAGGAATAATGTCCCTTTTTTAATTGTTCAAAACAAAATAGATATTTTCCCAATAGACCAAGAAAAGACAAATGCACTTTCCGCTCGTTTACAGATTCCTATAATTCATTTTAGTTGTTTAAATAAGGATAATACATCACTTCTTCATCAGGAAATCAATAAATTGATGCCTCGAAATGCTTTACATTTTAACAGCCTAATTGGCGATATTATAAAGAAAGACGATGTTGTATTGCTTGTAACGCCCATTGATACAGAAGCTCCTGTGGGGAGAATGATATTGCCTCAGGTCCAACTAATCCGCGATGTACTTGATAATCATGCAGTGGTAGTTACTCTGCGTGAAACGGAATTGGAAAAATATCTGAAAGTGATGCATCCAAAACCCGTTTTGGTGGTTACCGATAGTCAGGCTTTTGAGTTTGTAAATTCCATTGTTCCCAGCAACGTTCCTTTAACCGGATTCAGCGTTGTTTTGGCTCGCCAGAAAGGCAATTTTGAAGCTTATCTGGAAGGAACCCCAAAGCTTGCTGAGTTAAAAGATGGTGATCGGGTTTTATTGCTTGAATCCTGCACCCATCATGTCTCATGCGATGATATTGGTAAGGTGAAAATTCCAAAGTGGCTCGATAAGTTCACCAATAAAAAATTAGAATACGAAATGGTTTCCGGACTAGAAGGATTAAAAAGACCCATAAACGATTATGCTTTGGTTATTCAGTGTGGTGGCTGCGTTATCACTCAGAAGCAAGTAAAAAATAGACTACGTCCCGCTATTGAAGCAGGAATTCCGGTGACCAATTATGGTTTGGCCATTGCTTTTATGCACGGTATTTTCGATAGAGCTACAGCTCCGTTTAGAAATAACATTGAAAATATGTGAAGGATTTAGATTATTCTTAATTATTTTGGTGATATTTAGTGTGTTGGTGTTTTGGTGGCTTGATTTTTTTTGCCACAAAAGCTCTAAAGCACCAAAAAAAAGCACCAAGAAATTGTAATATTGTAAATGCTTATTGAGAAATTTAGATAAATGAATATAATCATAACAGGAGCCAGCAAAGGAATTGGCTATCAGGCAGCAATAAAATTAGCGGATAGATGTGGAAACAATATCATGGCCATTGCCCGCTCAAAAGAGAAATTGCAAGCCTTAAAAAATAAGGTCGAGGCTGAACATCCAAGTTCCAATCTTGACTATTTGGTCTTTGATTTTTATAAAGGCGATTTCAATCAACTCGAAAATGAAATCAAAAAACATTTCGATCAAATTGATATTTTAATCAATAATGCGGGCTTCTTGGTTGCAAAACCCTTTCTGGAAATTACTTCCGAAGAATTCGATCAATCCTTTGGAGTAAATATAAAAGCTGCCTTCCGACTTTCTCAAATTGTGGTTCCTTTAATGAAAAAAGGAGCTCATATCGTAAATGTGAGCAGCATGGGCGGTGTGCAGGGCAGTGTAAAATTTCCGGGAATGAGTGCATATTCAGCTTCCAAAGGGGCAGTATCTATTTTTACCGAGAGTCTTGCAGCAGAGCTGATGGAAAAGGGAATTAAGGTGAATTGCTTAGCTTTTGGTGCTGTTGATACAGAGATGCTTCGCACGGCCTTTCCCGATTACAAAGCACCTTTAAGTGCGGAAGAAATGGGGGAGTACCTGGCCGAATTTGCGTGCTCCGGTGCTAAATATTATAACGGAAAAGTATTGCCTGTTTCGGTTTCTACACCTTAATTTATTTATCAGAAATCCTTTGTGTTCCTTAGTGACAGCCTTTGAGCCCTTTGTGGTAAAATATTTTTCAAATCTGGCCGAAGGCTTCAGCTTTTAATTTTCATTTTAAATACAAAAAACTAACCACAAAGTAACACAAAGGAATCACAAAGGAATCACAAAGTTGCACGAAGTAATATGTGGAAAAGATTTTAAGTGTTCTAGGTTAATCGCCAAGAATTAGGCTAAAAATAAATGGGATGAAACAGAATCCCGTTCTCCTTATTAAATTCCAAAGCAGGGAAAGGAATCTTAATCACGCTTGCGACATCCAATATTAGTTTCAAAAATTCAGAGTTAGTTTTTATCCGACTCAAATCTATATCCAAAGAAATATAAAATTGTCTGGTTCTTTCGAAGGGAGGTACTAGTAAGTCCGTTGAAACAGAATTAGAATAAGCATTGAGCATCCCTTTCGCTCCAAATCCAAAAGCAAAATTCAGCCATTTTGGAATTTTCGTTTCTTGTTTTAAAAAAGAAGCAATATTTACCGATACCCAAAAGGTTTCTGCATTGTAATCTTTTATTATCCTTTCCGGTAAATTGCTCCCCAAAACCGAGGGGTTGTATTGTGCGTATTTACTTGGAAAGTAGGAGAACTTAAGGCTGATACGTTGTTCGTTCCAAAGCAATCCTTGCCCCAAAAAAAGAGTTGTGCCTCCAATATTAGCTGTAAAATCGCCTATAGAAAAACCCCAGTTAGTAGAAAACCCATCCAGGATTTCAACACTTGTAAGAAAACCTGCACCGGCTATTCCCCCAAGCCATAATGCTTTTTTTTCCGTCATTCCGGCCCATTTAAAGATAGAATAACTGCTTTTTGTCAAGTGATAAGCCGACAAACCATGACCCATTTTATCGACTTGCAACCAGGCGGAATTATCGTTGATTGTATGGAAGGAGGATTGTGGATAATCTTTATACCAAAGAAAATATAAGCCTGTCAAACCGCCTACAAAAGCAGTTCCGGTAATTGCTAAGGTTGGAATCAGCCGTTTATTTCGAACTTGGATTGTATCCTGAGAATAGATGTTTATCGAAGACAAAAGAAAAATAGCAAGCACAATGGACAAAAGCCCTTGCTGTTTTCTATATTGTTTTCTATTTCTCACGCTTTGAATTTTCTTTGAATATTTTTAAATTATCTGTCTTTTTATACCATTTTTAAGAACTGAGTTTAGAAAGTTTAAAAGTAAACCAAGTTTATAACTTTGTGAAACTTAGTGTCTTCTCTGTGATACTTTGTGGAATAGCTGTTACACTGAGCTACACAAAGAAGACACAGAGTTACTCAAATGTAAGATAAACTCGCTAACATCCTAGCTCATCATTAAAGGAATAAGTCTTAATTAGAGTTCTATCAATATTAACTAGCTGAAACTTTTAATAATTGCTGTGGATTCGCCAACAATCCTATCCAATAACTCTGATGTTTTTGCTTCTGCGAGGAATCGTAAATAAGGCTCTGTATTCGAAGGACGAATATTTAACCACCAATCGGGGTATTCGATGCGATAGCCATCAAAATCGTAAAAAGCATCGGGTTTTCCGCTTTGTTTGAAATGTGCAATTACGGCATCCATCGCATCCTGCTTTTGCTCAATCTTGAAATTGATTTCACCGGAATTTTTATAAACCTCTATTTCTGCAATGGCTTTGGACAAACTGATTCCTTGTTTTTTAAGGTCGCTGACTATATTTAAAACATAACTTGCAGCCAATAATCCGGAATCGGAGTAGAAAAACTCTTTAAAATAGTAATGCCCGGCCAATTCACCTCCAAACAATCCGTCTATTTCTCGTAGTTTTAATGCTGCATAAGCACGTCCAACACGCCACATATGCATTTCTCCATTGAATTTGGCAATATATTCGCCAACAGCTTTTGAAGTTCGAATATCCTGCAAAACACGAACACCTGATTTTTTCTCTTTCAGAAAATGATTGGCTAAAAGTGCAATAATCAAATCGGGTGATATAAATCGTGAATTTTCATCGACAAACATAACCCGGTCAGCGTCTCCGTCAAAAATGACTCCAATATCAGCTTTTGTATCTTTTACTAGTTTCTGAGCATCGACAATATTCTCTGGCTCCAAAGGATTGGCTTCGTGATTGGGAAAAGTTCCATCGAGATCCTCAAATATATAATGCACATTATCGCCTAAAATATCACGTATAAACAATCCGGCCATTCCGTTTGATACATCTACGGCAATATTCAAATTTGAGACATCTTTAATCTTGCTTTTCTGAAAAGCTAAGTTTTCTTTCCTAAAATCATTTTCTATAATTTTACCTTTTTTTGCTGCAGGGTCAACTTTTTCTTTTAAAACCATTT
>CAZTST010000043.1:13096-18226 GCA_964616585.1 uncultured Draconibacterium sp. | reverse complement strand
TTTTCTGCCAATGCTTTAGCATCTTGAAATTTATTTATTTCACCTTCTTTTTTTTGTTGATGGTCTTGCCGGTTGAATTGTTGATTCATTTGATTTTGAGCTCGTTTCATAAAGCTTTTTAATAAGATAGGCATTAACCAGCGAAAAAAATAGGGGCCTATTATAAAAATCAGGAAAACTATAAATAAAAACTTCAAAATATTATTGATTTAAATGTTTATGCGAAAATAACAGTTTTTTAAAGACATGCTGTTAAGCATGGATCGATTTATTTCGATTTTATTAAATTTTAAGGTTTTGCTGACTTCAAATGATAAATTATGATTTTTTTTACGATTAAATGAGGATTTACTGTAACTGAAAAGAAAAAATAAAGTCTATATTTAGGAAACTTCAAACTATTATAAACCAAAAATGTCTAAAATGAGGAAGATATATTATTTTTTGGCTTTAATCGGATTTTTTATAAGCAACATAGCCTTTGGGCAAGAATCAGTAAAAAAGAATTATAAAGCAATCGAAATAGAAAATGCACCTGTTATAGATGGTCAATTAAACGATGAAGCATGGCAATTAGGAGATTGGGTTGACGACTTTACGCAATTTGAGCCATATAATGCTGCTGCTGCAACACAACGCACTGAGTTTAAAATTCTATTTGATAAGGATAATCTGTATGTAGCTATGAAGGCTTTTGATACAAGCCCCGATAGTATTGTTAAGCGCTTAACGCGAAGAGATAATCCAGATGGTGATTATTTAGGAATTGGATTTGATAGTTATCACGATTTACGCACTGCTTTTATTTTTGCCGTTACAGCAGGAGGTGTAAAATTTGATCAAATGATGACCGAAAATGGAGATAATGAAGATGATTCATG
The DNA here is from genome assembly GCA_964616585.1 of uncultured Draconibacterium sp. Lineage (GTDB taxonomy): Bacteria > Bacteroidota > Bacteroidia > Bacteroidales > UBA12170 > UBA12170. The sequence goes on along the minus strand of CAZTST010000043.1, from coordinate 17,345 downwards.
GAATCCAAATTGGTGGGTTAAAGTAAATGATATGGAAAATGGCTGGCTTGCCGAAATGAAAATTCCTTTCAGTCAGTTGCGCTTCGAAGAACGATCAAATGGAGTATGGGGTTTGCAAGTTTTTAGAGGAACTTATAGACATAATGAGCTTGATTTTTGGCAGCATATTCCAAAAGATGCTCCCGGTTTAGTTCATATGTTTGGTGAAATGAGTGGTATAGAATCAATAAAACCACAAAAAATATTCGATATTACACCTTATGGAATAGCCAAAATAGAAACTTATGAAGAGGAAGTTGGAAATCCTTTCCTAGATGGGAGTGATACTCGTGCGAATGCCGGTATCGATGCGAAAATTGGTGTGACGAATAACCTAACTCTGGATTTATCAATTAACCCTGATTTTGGTCAAGTAGAAGCAGACCCTTCTGAAGTGAATTTATCTGCCTATGAATCTTATTTCTCAGAAAAACGGCCATTTTTTATTGAAGGGGCAAACATTACCACTTTCGGAATTGGAATTGGCGATGGCGGAGTTGGAAACGATAACTTATTTTATTCTCGCCGCATCGGTCGCAGACCAAGGCTTTATCCGGATTTAGGAGATAATGAGTACGCTAAAGTTCCAGTGCATACACCAATTATTGGAGCAGCAAAACTTACCGGTAAAAACAGTAATGGATTATCAATAGGAATTATAGAAAGTGTTACTGCAGAAGGCAGGGCAGAAATTGATGATAATGGTACAAGACGATATGAAACAGTTGAACCACTTACCAATTACTTTTTAGGAAGAATTCAAAAAGATTTGAATGAAGGAAATACAATAATTGGGGGAATGATTACCAGCACCAACAGATGGACTGATGCAGCTACTGAAGATTATTTTCATAAAACAGCCTATACCGGTGGAGTAGATTTTACGCAATATTTTAAAAAGAAAGTTTGGATGTTTAATGTAAATGCTGCTTTTAGTCAGGTTAATGGAACTGAAAATGCGATTACAAGAACTCAAGAATCATCAGCTCGCTATTTTCAAAGAGAAGATAACGATTATGTAAATTACGATCCAACTAAAACATCCTTAATGGGTTCAGGTGGTAGAATACAAGTAATCCGACAAAAAGGTCATTGGAGTCATTTAGCTGTTCTACTTTGGAAAACTCCTGGTTTTGAGCTAAACGATATGGGTTATCTTCGTCAGGCCGATCAATTGTTTGCCATGATTTGGGGACAATATCGAGTTTGGGAACCTAAGGGAATTTATCGAAGCTGGAATTTAAGCGGAGATTATTATAATATGTCAGATTTTGGAGGTAATTTATTGGGTCATGGAATGGAAGCAAACGCCAACATGAATTTTAAAAACTTTTGGAGTGTTTGGAGTCATCTTAATCTAAATACAAATGGTATTTCGAATGCAATGTTACGCGGTGGACCAAGAATGCGTACCCAAGGAAGTTCAAATATTCAATACGGAATAAGTAGCGATAACAGGAAAAAACTACAATTTGAATTTTATAATAATATTGGTAAAGGTTTTGAAGGCAATTCGAATTACTTTTCAATTTCTTCGGATATAACCTATAAGCCTATTAATACATTAACTCTTTCCATAAACCCACGATTCAACAAGTCGTTTAATGAGTTGCAATATATTGGAAAAGAATCATTTAATAGTGATGATCGTTATCTATTTGCTTCCATCGATCAAAAAGTATTAAGTGCCTCTATTCGTATTAATTATAATCTTACTCCTGATTTAACTTTACAATATTGGGGACAACCTTTTATTGCAAGTGGAAAGTTTACGGAATATAAAGTTATTGATAATCCAATGGCTGCAATTTATCGAGATAGGTTTCATGTTTTTAATTCAAATCAAATAAGTGGATTAATAAATGATGCTTATAATATTGATGAGAATACAGATGAAACAATTGATTATTCAATCGGAAAACCTGATTTTAATGTTCAAGAATTTCTGTCTAATTTAGTTATCCGATGGGAATATAGTCCGGGATCTTCTGTTTATTTAGTTTGGAATCAAACAAGAAGTGGTTTTATTGATAACGGTGATATACATATTGGCGATAATTTAAACCAATTGTTTTCAGATAAAGCACATAATGTTTTTTTGATTAAATTTAGTTACAGGATTGGATTGTAAAACAAACTGAAACTGTTATATTAAATATAGTGTAAGGGGAGAATTAAAGTTCTTCCCTTTTTTTATTATGGAATGTAAAATTTCCCCTGCCAACTATCACGATCTTCCAATTCCATTTCAATTTTTTGAAGGATTTGATCGTTGCGAATTTTTCCCCAACTTGGGCTGACTAAAAAACGTGGTGGAACTTCGCCTGCAAATCGCTCAACCACAAAATTTGGGTTAAGTTTTTCAAGAAAATTTACCATAAATTGAATATATTCTTCCAATTCAAATAAATTAAAACGCTCAGGATATTTGATATATTCTTTCTGCATTGCTGTATCTACAATTATCTGCAATTGATGAAATTTGATATTGTTAAGTGGCAGTTTAGAAACAACTTCCACTTCTGCCATCATTTCTTCGCGAGTTTCGCCAGGCAAACCAAAAATTAAATGTGCTCCAACATTTATTCCTGCATCTGATGTTTTTTCTATTGCTTCTATGCTTTGCTCAAAAGTGTGACCGCGATTTATTCGCTCAAGTGTTTTATTGTAAACAGATTCGATGCCATATTCCAAAATTACATAATGCGTTTTGCTAATTTCGGCAAAATATTTAAGTTTCTCATCATCAATACAATCGGGGCGTGTGCCAATAACCAATCCTACAATTTCATCTTTTTCCAATGCAGGAGCATAAATTCGTTTTAGATTTTCTAAAGAAGTGTAGGTATTAGAATAGGCTTGAAAATAGGCTAAAAATTTATTTGCTCTACGGTAGCGATTGGCATGAAACTCAATTCCTTCATCAATTTGTAAATCAATAGTTTTTGCAGGTGTATTGTATGAAGGATTAAATGAATCGTTATTGCAATAAGTGCAACCACCGCGTGTAACTTTTCCATCTCTGTTCGGACAAGTAAAACCCGCATCGATAGTGACTTTTTGTACACGTTCACCCATTATTTTTTCGAAATATTGGGCATAGGCATTAAAACGGCGTTGATGATTCCAAGGAAATTCCATTGTGCAAAAATAGAAAAACCCGAAAGTCTTTCGACCCTCGGGTTTATAATTCTATTAATTCTTTGTTTTATTTAGTTGCGTTCTCCAATCTTTTCATAATTGAGAAGATGAATATAGCAGCAAGTACACAGCAAATGATAAATATTCCCCATAGTATATAGAGATCTACAACTCCCCACATTAAACTTCCAACAAAAAGGAATTTATTCCCAGTTGCGGTTGCTAGGAGCCATCCACCTTGCATTAAGCCCTGGAAACGTTGTGGTGCAACTTTGGCAACAAAAGATAGTCCGATTGGGCTTAAAAACAGTTCGGCAATAGTTAAAACTAAATAGGAACTCATTAACCAATAAGGAGAAACTCTGTCAAACTCCATCACAGCTGCTCCAGCCATATCTTTTGGTGATATTAAGCCAAGTGATGCGATTAGTATTAGAACAAATCCAAAGGAAGCAATAAACATACCTATTCCGATTTTTCTTGGCGATGACGGTTCTTTTCCTCTTTTATTTAGTAAAGCAAAGATTCCCATCACTAAAGGGGTAAGAGCTACTATAAATAAAGGGTTGAAGGATTGGAATACTTCAGGAGAAATTTTATTGGATGCATCAGCAGTAGATACAAAATAATAACTCAAATACCCAAAACCTAATAGCATTAAACCACCTAAGATTTTTAATGTGTTTTTCTTATTAAAAAATAAAAGTGCACTTCCTGCTATCGCACCTATCACAGATAAAATTGACCATACGTTAAAGAACAAATTCGTGAATGGGCCAACAAAAACGTTGGTGTAATCTCTGGCAAACATTGTTAATGTTAACCCGTTTTGATGGAAAGACATCCAAAAGAAAATTACTACAACAAAAACTAATGTTAAAGCAACAATGCGTGGCTTCTCCTCTTTTGTAGAAATTTGGAATATAAAAGAAACAAAAGCTACAAACAAACCAACGGCAAGGCCTAATTTATAATCTATATCGTTTACATCGGTATATCCATCAGCAATATGGAATAAAGCAGTTACAACTGCCATTAAGCCTAGAGAAATAATTATATATTTTAAATT
>CAZTST010000043.1:0-13086 GCA_964616585.1 uncultured Draconibacterium sp. | reverse complement strand
ATTAATGCTGTGCCTAAAGAAACAATCATTGCAATGGCTGCAATTCCAAATGCATAGTTGAATCCCGTTGAAAAAACATTAATATAGTCATTTGCAAAAGCACTCAAATCTTCAGCGGTTTTGCCACTTCCGGGAATAATAGCCGCATTAGCTAGTTCCTGAAATTGGCCAACATCCTTTAAAGTGCCATTAAGATATTGATGGCTAAGCGAAGGAAGACTGGCATCTTCAACATATCCGTTTACTTTTAACCAATAATCTTTAATTCCTTTGGCAACAAAAGGTGCAAAAAATGCGCCTATGTTAATACCCATATAGAAAACCATGAATGCACTATCACGCAATTTCTCATACTTTTCATCGTCGTACATTTGGCCAACAACTGCCTGCAAGTTACCTTTAAAAAGTCCATTTCCTAATGCAATAACGAATAAGGCACTAACAGAAACCCATAATTCAGAACCAGGAATAGCAATAATCAAATACCCGGCAAACATAATAACCTGCCCGATAAAAATCACAGATTTATACTTTTTAGTCCAGTCGGCAATAAGACCGCCAACTAGAGCTAAAGCATAAATCGCATAATAAAACCAGGAATAATAACTACCGGCAGTGTCAGCATCCAGACCATAGCGAGCCTGAAGAAACATTACCAGAATAGCCATCATCGTGTAGAAGCCAAATCTTTCTCCCATATTGGTAAAGAAGGCCACTAGAAGTCCTTTAGGATGTCCTTTAAACATATTCTTTTGTTTTAGTTAATTAATAATTTCTCTATTTGAAGGATACAAAAATAGCTAAATTTAAATGTGCGGCAAGCTTTTTTGGAATTCAGCTATTGTTTAATCGAAAACAGTGTTAATGTTCATTTTTGTTAGTCTAGCAACATGCTGAACTGTATTCGTTTACGAGCAATATCAACTTCCAGAACCTTTACTTTTAGTTTCTGTCCTAAATGAGCAAATTGATTAGGATCGGCAACATAAGTTTTGGCCATTTGACTTTTGTGCACCAAGCCATCCTGATGAACTCCAACATCGACAAAAGCACCAAAAGCCGTAATGTTGGTTACGATGCCGGGTAAAATCATTCCGCTTTTTAAATGCTCAATATGTTTAACATTTGGATCGAATTCCCAAACTTTGAAATCTTCACGCGGGTCAATTCCCGGTTTTAATAATTCATTTTTTATGTCTCTAAGAGTTGCGAGTCCAATTTTTTCGGTTTGATAGTTTTCAAGTTTAATTTGATCGATAAGTGCTTTGTTTCCAATCAATTCGTTTACCGGAACATTTAAATCCTTCGCCACTTTTTCTACAATTGGATAAGATTCCGGATGAACGGCGCTTGCATCCAATAAATTATCGCCATTATTTATGCGTAAAAATCCTGCTGATTGTTCAAAAGCTTTATCGCCAAAACGTTTTACTTTAAGCAATTCTTTGCGATTTTTAAAAATTCCTTTTTCCTTACGATAAGCCAATATATTTTCGGCCAGAGTAGGTCCAACGCCTGAAACATAAGTTAGTAATTGTTTGCTTGCAGTGTTTAAATCAACTCCAACTGCATTTACGCTACTCATAACTTCATCGTCGAGACTTTTACTTAGAAGATTTTGATCTACATCGTGCTGATATTGACCAACTCCAATGGCTTTAGGTTCAATTTTTACTAATTCGGCAAGTGGGTCGATTAAACGGCGACCAATGGATACAGCTCCACGAACAGTAATATCAAAATCAGGAAATTCTTCGCGAGCAACTGCGGAGGCAGAATATACCGAAGCGCCACTTTCGTTTACCATAATCGATTTCACTGAACGATTAAAATGGATGCGGCGAACAAGATTATCTGTTTCTCGCCCTGCTGTTCCATTTCCAATGGCAATTACATCAAGTTTATACATATCTACAAGCTGGTCAATTTTATTAATTGATTGCTTGCTTTGATTTTGTGGAGGATGTGGATATATAGTTTCATTATGCAATAAATTGCCAGATTCATCCAAACACACTAATTTGCAGCCTGTTCTGAATCCAGGATCAATTGCTAATACTCTTTTGTTTCGCATTGGAGAACCCATTAATAATTGGTGAAGGTTAGTGGCGAAAATTTGAATAGCTTGTGTATCTGCTTTTTCCTTGGCAGTTTTTGCTAACTCATTTTCGAGTGACGGTTTTAGCAAACGCGAATAGCAATCTTTGATGGTTTTTGATAGATAATCAGATGTTGTTGAAGGTGATTTAATAAAATAATTTTCAAGCAATTGAATGGCCTCGTCCTGTTCAGGTTGAATATGAACTTTTAAAAAGCCTTCGTTTTGACCTCGAAAAATGGCCAGTAAGCGGTGCGAAGGAATAGTACGAATGTTTTCTGACCAATCGAAATACATTTCAAACTTTTGAGCTTCTTCTTTCTTCTTTTCTACTATTTTGGAAGTGATTAGACCATCTTTTTCAAAAAGTCGTCGCATACGTTTTCGAATTGAGGCGTTTTCATTCATCCATTCTGCTACAATATCCATAGCACCTTGCAAAGCTTCTTCTTCGTTTTCAACTTCTTTTTTAACATCCACAAAACGAGAAGCAGCATCTTCTATATTTGAATGATTTTGAGCCATTAGCATCTTTGCCAAAGGCTCTAATCCTTTATCAATAGCTATGGTTGCGCGTGTTCTGCGTTTAGGTTTGAAGGGCAGATAAATATCTTCAAGCTCGCTAAGACTATCGGTTTGTTTTATTTTTTGTTCAAGTTCAGGTGTTAAAAAATTGTTTTCTATCAGGCTCTGCAGAATGCTGAGCCGTCTTTTTTCAAGTGCGGTGAATTGCTCGTGTAAATCGCGAATAGCTTTTATTTGGACTTCATCGAGTTGATTTGTGCGTTCTTTGCGATAGCGAGCAATAAATGGAATAGTTGCTCCACCTTCTAAAAGTTCCAGTGTATTTTCGACTTGTGAGAGCTGAAGATTAAGTTGTTGTTGTATTTTTTTTATCATGAAATATATGCTTGATTAATGCTTATCACGACTTGGCTGTTCCCTAAAAAGCACTTATCCTTATTTTATATTTGAAATAAATGAATAATAATGCCAAAAAAAAGTGAAATAATTTAAAGAATAATAATTTACAAAAAACCCAAATCAAGTTGAGCTTCTTCGCTCATCATATCTTTATCCCATGGCGGTTCAAAAGTCATTTCAACATGAACATCTTTCACTCCTTCAATTGCTTTTACTTTTTCGTGAACTTCATTAGGCATTGATTCTGCAACCGGACAATTTGGAGCAGTTAATGTCATCACTATTTCAACTTTAAAATCCTCGGCAACATTCACTTCATAAATAAGACCTAAATCGAAAATATTTACCGGAATTTCAGGATCGAAAATTGATTTAAGCACATTTAGAATCTTCTTTTCCAGCTCCATCTTTGTTGTAATAATAGGTTTTTCTATCATCGTTTTAATTTCTTTCGATTCTTTTTTCTTTTCTTTTTTACCAAATCCAAACATATTTCGCTGATTTAGTTTCCTTTAGCTTGAAATGCCAAAGCGTACAATTTAATTTGTTTAATCATTGATGTTAATCCATTGGCTCGTGTAGGCGACAAATGTTCCTCCAAGCCAATTTTGCTTAAAAAGCCCAATTCGCTGCTTAGAATATCAGCAGGTTTTTCGCCCGATAAAACGTTAACTAAAAGATAAACAACACCTTTAGTTATAACAGCATCGCTATCGGCTTTCAAAATCATTTTTCCATCTTCCATTTCGGCAGAGATCCAGACTCGCGACTGGCAACCATTGATTAAGTAACTATCGTTCCGATACTTATCTTCAATAATAGGTAAAGATTGACCTAATTCGATTAGATAATTATATTTATCCATCCAGTCTTCAAAAACCTCAAATTCTTCAATTATATTTTTCTCTTTTTCCTGAATCGTCATTGTCAATTTTTTTACAAAAATAATAATTAACCAAACATTTCTATAGTTTTATGGATAGCTTGTACCATGCGATCAATTTCTTCTTTTGTGTTATAAGCAGCAAAAGAAGCGCGAATAGTACCTCTAATGCCCAATCGTTTCATAATAGGTTCGGCGCAATGATTTCCTGTACGTATAGCAATCCCAAACTGATCGAGAATTGTTCCAACATCGTAAGGATGAATACCTTCAATCAGAAATGAAAGTACAGCGGCTTTATTTTTAGCGGTCCCAATAATTTGAACACGATCAATTTTTAGAAATTCGGAAGTTGCATATTCCAAAACCTCATTCTCAATGGAAGCCAGATTCTCTATTCCTTCTTTTTTAATAAAATTGATTGCTGCTTCCAAGCCCAAAACATCGGCAACATTTGGTGTTCCTGCTTCAAACTTAAAAGGCAACTCATTATAAGTAGTTTTTTCAAAACTCACGCTTGCAATCATCTCACCACCACCCTGATAAGGTTGCAGTTGTTCTAATAAGTCTTTCTTTCCATACAAAACTCCAATACCCATTGGACCATACATTTTATGGCTGGAAAAAGCATAAAAATCGCAATCTAATTGTTGAACATCAATAGCTAAATGTGCAACTGCTTGAGCGCCATCAATCAACGCTAAACTCTTATTTTGATGTGCCAAATCAATAATTTCGCGCACAGGATTAAGTGTTCCCAATGCATTTGAAACATGACCAATAGCCACCAATTTTGTACGTTCGTTCAGCAGTTTAGCATATTCATCCAATAAAAGCTCGCCATCGTCATTCACAGGAATAACTCGTAATAGAGCTTTTTTACGCTCACAAAGCATTTGCCAGGGAACAATATTTGAATGGTGCTCTAATTCAGAAACGATAATCTCATCACCTTCTTTGATAAAAGTCTCGCCAAAAGAAAAAGCCAACAGATTAATTGAATCGGTTGTTCCTTTAGTAAATATAATTTCCTTCGAACTGTTTGCATTGATAAAATCCTTAGTACTAATTCGGGCTTTCTCATAAGCTTCAGTAGCTTTTTGCGAAAGTTTATGAACTCCTCGATGGATATTACTGTTAAAATCAGTATAATAGCTGCTTATTGTATCGATAACAACCTGAGGCTTTTGTGTGGTTGCAGCATTATCGAAATATACAAGCGGATATTTGTTTATCTGTTGTTTTAAGATTGGGAATTGTGCGATAATATGTTGTTGATTTACACCCATAGGTTTAAATTTTGCTCATATCGATTTCAAATTTGTATTTTTCAGGACTGCTGCATTGCAATACACATTGGTCGCAAATAGAAAGCTCTCCACGCAAACGTTTTTTCACCATATCTTCTATGCGGTCGCGCAAAGAATCTATCTTAATTTCCTTGGTAACGTCAGCAGCAAATGCATACATCAATAACATGCGAGCATTGTCTTCGCTAATTCCACGTTGGCGGATATAAAACAACGCATTATCATCGAGCTGTCCAACAGTTGCGCCGTGACTACATTTTACATCATCGGCATAAATTTCGAGAAAAGGTTTTGTATTAATCATTGCCTTATCGGTAAGAATAATATTGGCATTTCTTTGGAAAGCAACGGTTTTTTGAGCATCTTTTCTAACCAAAATATGGCCATTGAAAACAGCACGGGCATAGTCATCTAAAATACCTTTAAACAATTCATTACTAGTACAATGCGGCATTGCATGATCAACAAAAACCTGATTATCGATATGCTGATTTTTATCTGCCAGATAAACTCCCAGTATATCGGCATGTGCACCTTCGCCGTTTAATTTGGTGTAGGTTTCGTTACGAATCAATCCACCGTTTAAAATTATGCTATTGGTACTTAATCGAGAATCGCGAGCTTGCTCAACCGCAACACTGCTAATTAAACTCGAATTATTGTTGATGTTTTGCAAACGATAATGATCGAGAGATGAATTGGCTCCCAATATAATTTCAGTTACTGAATTGGTAAGACTGCGCTTATAATTGTAAGAATCATCGCATTGAATCAGTTTTAGTTGACTATTGTCTTCGAGAATTATAAGATTTCTGTTTTGAATAAATACATCCTCTGATGTTCCAACGGCATTAATCAATTGTATTGGCTTCTCAACAATCACATTTTTAGGAACATAAACAAAAAGCCCATCTAAAAACAATGCTGTATTTAGAGCATTAAAAGCGCTGTTTTCTGTTTTTGCATATTTTCCAAAATGCTTTTCTATTAAATCAGGATATTTATCAAATGCTGAACTCAAACTACCAATTACGACTCCATTTTCTAAAGTGTAAATAGGTCTTTCTTTATAAACAAATCGGCCTTTATAAAGATTTACAACAAAGGAATCCAGCTCATGGAGGTCGCATTCAAACAAATCACCCAAGATATCCTGCATGCGGAAATCGTCTGTTGCTAAAGAATAATCGAATGAAAGAGACGTTTTTAAATCGGTACTTCTCCATTTTTCCATCTTCTTATGAGGAAATCCCAGACGATTAAAATCAGCCAAAGCAGCTGATCGAGAACCTTTTAGCCCCGAAAAAGCATTGCCATCCTTTTCCACAATAGCATCGAACCATTTTGGAATAGAATTAAGAGCAGGTATTGAATTTATTTCTTTACTCATAACCTATTGCATTTCAGTTTCTTTCTTAATCCAATCGTAGCCTTTTTCTTCCAATTCATAAGCTAATTCTTTACCACCAGAAAGCACAACTCTCCCTTCAAAAAGAACATGTACAAAATCAGGTACTATATAATCGAGCAAACGTTGATAATGAGTTATCACAACTGTCGCATTATCTCTGGTTTTCAGTTTATTAACTCCATTGGCTACAATGCGTAACGCATCAATATCTAAACCTGAATCTGTTTCATCCAAGATTGCAAGTTGAGGTTCGAGCATAGCCATTTGAAAAATCTCGTTTTTCTTTTTCTCTCCACCTGAAAAGCCTTCGTTAACCGAGCGATTGGTTAGTTTGGAATTAATTTCTACCAGTTCTTTTTTTTCAGCCATACGAGCTAAAAAATCTTTGGCAGATATTGGCTCCTCTCCGTGGTATTTACGAATTTCATTTAAAGAGGTACGCATAAAATTGTTCATGCTAACTCCCGGAATCTCAACCGGATACTGAAACCCCAAAAATATACCTTCTTGCGCGCGAACTTCAGGCGATAAATCCTGAATATCTTTTCCGTTATACAGAATTTCGCCCTGAGTTATTTCATAACCTTCTTTACCTGCAATCACAGCAGCTAAAGTACTTTTTCCGGTTCCATTTGGGCCCATTATGGCATGAACTTCGCCTTTGTTTACTTCAAGATTAATGCCTTTTAATATTTCTTTTCCATTTATGGAAACATGAAGATTTTTTACTTGTAATAACATTCTATAAATTTATTTTGTTCCGTAAACGGAAATAAAAATCATTAAAAATTAACCAACACTACCTTCTAAACTGATACTGAGCAATTTTTGTGCTTCAACAGCAAATTCCATGGGTAGTTTATTCAGCACTTCTTTTGCATAGCCATTTACAATCAGGCCTACGGCCGATTCCTGACTAATGCCACGTTGTTGACAATAAAACAATTGATCTTCAGATATTTTTGAAGTAGTTGCTTCGTGCTCAATAATTGAGCTTTTATTTGCGCCTTCAATATAAGGAAATGTGTGAGCTCCACATTTATTACCAAGTAACAAACTATCGCATTGCGAAAAGTTTCGACTATTTGTTGCACGTTTGGTCATTTTAACTAAACCACGATATGTATTATGACTTTGCCCTGCTGAAATTCCTTTAGAAATAATTGTACTCTTGGTGTTTTTTCCCAGATGAATCATTTTTGAGCCTGTATCAGCTTGTTGGAAATTATTGGTTACTGCCACAGAATAAAATTCGCCAATCGAATTATCGCCGGATAAAATACAACTTGGGTATTTCCAAGTTATAGCGGAACCGGTTTCAACCTGCGTCCATGAAATTTTTGAATGATCGCCTTTACAAATTCCGCGCTTGGTAACAAAATTAAAAATACCGCCTTTACCTTCTTTATTGCCGGGATACCAGTTTTGTACAGTAGAATATTTTACTTCTGCATCCTTCATTGCGATAATTTCTACAACTGCAGCATGCAATTGATTTTCATCACGTTGAGGAGCTGTGCAGCCTTCCATATAGCTTACATACGAACCTTCTTCGGCAATAATTAGAGTACGTTCAAACTGACCTGTATTAGCTGCATTAATTCTGAAATAAGTAGATAATTCCATTGGGCTGCGTACACCTTTAGGAATATAGCAAAACGATCCATCGCTAAAAACAGCTGTATTTAGAGCAGCAAAATAGTTATCGCTTGGCGGAACTGCCATGCCAAGATATTTTTTAATCAAATCAGGATGATTATGCACAGCTTCGCTAAAAGAGCAAAATATTATGCCGTGTTTGGCAAGAGTATCGGTAAAAGTAGTTTTTACTGAGACGCTATCGATAACTGCATCAACAGCAACGCCGGTTAAACGTTTTTGTTCTTCGAGCGATATTCCCAGTTTATTAAAAGTATCGATCAATTCAGGATCAATTTCATCCAGACTTTCCAATTCTTTTTTCTTTTTAGGTGCTGCGTAGTATATAATATCCTGAAAATCAATTTCCGGAATTTTAAGTTGAGCCCAATTAGGCTGTTTCATTTCCTTCCATTTTCCGAAAGCTTTTAAGCGATGTTCTAAAAGCCAATCAGGTTCGTTTTTTTTGGCAGAAATATAACGAACAGTATCTTCATTCAATCCTTTAGGAGCTGTTTCAGTTTCAATATCTGTAACAAAACCATATTTATACTCGCTCTGCGTAAGTTCTTGTATAAGTTTTTTTTCGTCTTGAGCCATGTTTTGAATCTTATTTAGATTAAATTAAAATAAGACGGCAAATTTACGAATAATATTCTTTTCAACATATTGGAATATTGAATTAGTCCTAAAGGTTTGTTAAATTCCAAATTGAAAAATTTTGAACGAAAACAAAACGTTTACCATATGAAACTTAACGTTTAGTAAATAGAATTAAACGTTTGAACATTTACTCACTTTCTGTAAATTTTGTATATTATATTTGAATGTTCATACTACCGCAGTAATAATTTGACAAAAGGTAATTTATTACCATAAGAAAGGCAAGTGAATCTGATTGCCTTTCTTTTTTTTTTGATAAAAAATACAATTTCCACCTAAGAATTCAAACGTTTAAACTTAAATTATTGACGTTTATACAATGGTTATATACGTTCGCTCATTTGAAGATTTAACACGAATAATTTTGCCGTACATTCGCCTCACAATATAAGATTGAGCCAAACAGCTTAAAATGACGCAAGTATGTATCTCTATATAAGCAGGCCGGAGGGCTTGCTTTTTTTGTTTTTATAATTTTGATAAAGTTCGTGTAAATAAAAAGAAAAGTTTAAATATTCTCCTTCGCATTCTTCATAATATTATAAAGAAATTCTCGTGCTCTAAAGAGTTGAGCTTTAACTGTTCCCAGCGGCAAATCCATTTCATCCGCAATTTCTTCGTAGGAATATTCTTTAAAATAACGAAGCTCTATCAGCAATTTATAATGCGGTTTTAAACGATCTACAACTTGTCGCATCATTTCAATTTTCTGATCACGAACAAAAATTTCTTCCGGATCAAGAGCTCCTGAATTGAGATTTTGTGAAAGAGTAAGTCCACTTTCATCATCGCCTATATTTTTGTCGATAGAAAGTATGCCTTGCTTTTTCTTTCGAATAAAATCTATGGTATTATTGGTTGCAATTCTAAATAACCATGTGCTAAAAGCGTATTTGGGAGAATATAGATTAATGCTTTTAAATGCTTTTCCAAAGGCTTCGATGGTCATATCTTCGGCATCTGTAGCATTATTGGTCATTTTCAATAACATAAAATAAAGCGAGTCGCGATAGTTATTCATTAAATCGGCATAAGCCGATTGACTTCCATCAATGGCTTGTTGCACTAATGCATAATCACGCTTCCCTTTATCGGTTAAATGAATATCTACTTCCATCTATTTCTTCTGTTGAAAATATTCAATGCCATCATTGATCCTTGTAAGGCATATATCAATATTTCGAGCAATGGCGAAAATAACAATAATTTCTGTTCTTTTAACTTTTGTAAAGCACTTTTTTGGATTAGCAAAAAGCTAATTAAGCGAATACTAAACAGCACTAAAAAAATTGTTTCCGCACTATTTAAACTAAAAGTTTTTAAGTTACTTAATTGAACAATGGCAATACTTATTACATAGAAGAAAAAAAGAGAAATAGGATAAAGCAATAAGAATATTTTATGTTTTAATTTGTATAAGCCACTTGCTGACAAATGCCTTTTCTTTTGCTTTAGCCAAAGGTTTAGATTTTTTTCAGGTATTGAATAAGTAATACTTTCAGGTGTTATGCAAATAGCTGTATTTGTTTTGTTTGCTGTCTGATTAATAAATAAATCATCATCACCGGAATTAATTTTATAGTGTTTGATAAAACCATTATTTTGATAAAACATGGCTTTGCTATATGCCAGATTTCTACCTACACCCATATAAGGTTTATGCCACAATGCAAAAGAAAGATAGTGCAATGCGGCCATAAAAGTATCGAAACGGATAAGTTTATTTAAAAAACCGGGTTCTGTTTTATAAGCACCATAGCCTAAAACAATCTGCGTTTTATTCTGAAAAGATTGCTGCATGCTGCTAATCCATTTATTCGACGGAACAAAACAATCCGCATCGGTAAGCAACAGTGTATCGTAACTTGCTGACTTTATACCAATTGATAAAGGGAATTTTTTTCCACTAAAAAAATTTAAATTTTGATTGAGTTGAACCACTTTCAATCTGGAATATTCACGACTTAAATCCTTTAAATAATCGGCTGATTCATCATCTGAATTATCGTTTACCACCACAACTTCGAATTCAGGATAATCCTGTAATAGAATGGTTTTAAGTGTGTTAATGAGGTTGTAGTATTCGTTGCGAGCCACAATAACTACAGAAACAGGTCGATTATCTGACTGTTTTGCTTTGGGTTTATAAAAAGCCAAACGTGCAAAAACCAGCCAATGATATCCTATTTGTATAATAAAACTAAGGATAAATAAGACTAATAAAATTCCATCAATTTTCATCAAAATATAAGCTATATTGAACAACTAAATTACACGCTTCGCCAGACAATAAAGAACCACAAGCATTAAACTTACTAATGTTATAATGTTAATAATCGAAGCTTATGCATAAAAACAACTATGCTGAATATCAATTTACAACAAGAATTTCATCTTGATTGTCTTTTTCTATCTTTGCAAAAATTTTTACATGGATTTTAAACTGGAGAAAACAGATAGCAGCAGTAATGCACGAGCAGGCGAAATAACAACCGATCATGGAATTATTCAAACTCCAATTTTTATGCCTGTTGGCACTGCGGGTGCTGTAAAAGCTATTCATATAAGAGATATTAAAGAAGATACCAAAGCTCAAATTATACTTGGAAATACCTACCATCTTTATTTACGTCCGGGAATGGATGTAATTGAACAAGCTGGAGGTTTGCATAAATTTAATGGCTGGGATAAGCCAATATTAACCGATAGTGGTGGATATCAGGTATATTCACTTTCGGGAACTAGAAAACTTTCCGAAGAAGGTGTTATATTTCAATCGCATATCGATGGCTCGAGGCATTTATTTACTCCTGAAAAAGTGATAGAAATTCAGCGCACAATCGGCGCAGATATTATGATGGCTTTTGATGAATGTACGCCTTACCCTTGCGATTATGATTATGCCAAACGTTCGATGGAACTTACGCATCGTTGGTTAGATCGTTGCGTTACACATTTCAATACCACAGAAGGAAAATACGGCTATAATCAAGCTTTATTTCCTATTGTTCAAGGAAGTACTTTTAAAGATTTGCGAAAAAAATCGGCTGAAACAATTGCAGCATATAATGCTGAAGGCAACGCAATTGGAGGTTTATCAGTAGGCGAACCTCACGAAATGATGTACGAACAAACAGATTTGGTGTGTTCAATTCTGCCAAAAGACAAGCCCAGATATTTGATGGGTGTAGGAACACCTGCTAACATTCTGGAAAGCATAGCATTAGGTGTTGACATGTTCGATTGTGTGATGCCTACCAGAAATGGACGAAATGGCATGCTTTTTACGAGTGAAGGCATTATCAACATTAAAAACCTAAAATGGCAAAAAGATTTTTCTCCAATCGATGCAAACGGATTATCGTTTGTTGATTCTCAATATTCTAAAGCATATTTAAGGCATCTCTTTGCTGCAAAAGAAATTTTAGGTGGAATGATTGCCAGTCTTCATAATTTGCGTTTTTATTTATGGTTGGTAGATGAAGCTAGAAAGCATATCTTAGCTGATGACTTTAGCTCTTGGAAAAATATGATGGTAAAAAAACTTACAACACGCCTCTAATCAAATGAAGAAGATTGATTATTACATCATTAAAAAATTTCTAGGCACTTTTTTTTATGCCATTGCCTTGTTAACGATAGTGATAATCATATTTGATGTATCAGAAAAAATAGAAGATTTTCTTGAAAATAAAGCACCTTTAAGCGAAATCGTTTTTTCGTATTATTTAAATTTCATACCATATTTTGTCAATCTTTTCAGTTATTTATTCGTTTTTATAACCGTCATTTTTTTCACTGCCAAACTTGCTTCAAATACTGAAATTATTGCTATTTTAAGTGCCGGAATTAGTTTCAGACGCTTGCTAAGGCCATATCTTATTTCTGCCGGAATTTTAAGTGCGCTTTCATTCGGTTTGGCCAATTTTGTTATTCCTCATACAAATATCGAGATGCGTACTTTCAAACAAAAGTATATCGATAATTTGCAAAAAGATATGGGCGAAAATATTCATTTTCAGATAAGTAAGGGTGTTTTTGTATATATGGAGCGTTTTCATCGGGCTTCAGGCTCAGCTCAGAAATTTTCCTTAGAGCAAGTTGATAGTCTTGGAAAATTAGTCTATAAACTGAATACCGAAAAAGCTGTTTATGATAC
>CAZTST010000042.1:0-18297 GCA_964616585.1 uncultured Draconibacterium sp. | reverse complement strand
AATACAACGGCAAAGAGCTTAACGATGAGTTAGATTTGGATTGGTATGATTACGGTGCTAGGTTTTATGATGCGGCATTGGGTAGGTGGCATGCAATTGATCCTGCTATTGAAGATAATCATCACAATTATACACCTTACGCATATGTTTATAATAATCCTTTAAGATTTTTAGATCTATTTGGGTTGGATAGTTTGGCTGCAGTTGAATTAACAAAAACAGCCGAAAATACTATTGACCACATAGATGAAACGTACAACAAGGATGGGAAGAAACCTGCCCAATGTAATAAAGGAGTTGAATATGCATTCCGCTTAATCTTCAATAAAGATGATTTGAAAAGAATGACTGCAAATCAACTTATGGATTACTTTGCAAATAACGATAATTGGAAAGTTGTTGACCCTGATGAAGTGTCAGATGATGCAAATGAAGGTGATTTTATTGTTGCAGGGTTTAAAAATACTGAAAAAAATAAAGATGGAACGTTGAAAAGCGGACATGTTGCCATCGTAGTGCCTGGAGATGAGGAACCTAGTACTAATTGGGGAGGTGCAGCTCCTGTCGGAATGGATACTGGCTTTAATAAATATTGGTCGAAAAAAGGTATGAATTGGTCATTTGGGGATAAATCTTCTGTTACTTTTTACAAATATGTGGGTATTAGTGATAAAACTTATAATGCAGGAACACTAAAAACATTAGTTGTTAGAGCTAGAGGAGTACCTTTACAAAAACTAAAACCTAAACCAACTTATGTTTCAGTAGGAAATTAAAAAAATAAGATATGAAATATTATATATTAGTGTTATTAACAGCATGTATAAGTTGTGTGCAGTCAAATAAGGATAAACAGGTAGAAAAGCAAAATAAAAAGGATCTACTAGGAACGGAAGAAGTGCAATTAATAGGTAAATCTCTTGAGAGTATGTCAGAGATTGAAAATAAGATGAATTTGAAATTTGATTTTGAATTGATTGAAAAGTATGTTTTTGATTTAGATGGAGATAATGTAAAAGATAGTATTTGTATAGAAAAGATCAAGGACTGGAATGATCCAGGGGATTTTCATAAAATTAGTTTTATAACCAGTAACGACACTAAACAATTCTTTAATTATCGAGGATGGATAAGAAATGATGCTTTTACAATGCAATTCACGAAAAAAATTCAAGAATTAAATAACATAGATAGTGAGTTTATCTCTGTTATTGATGTTGGAAAAAGCAACTTTTTAGTTATTGCTAATGGGTATGCTTTTGGTAGTGATTATGGTAATCTAAGCGTAATAAGTTTTTCACAAGAAAATCCAGAACTTATTTATAATCAAAATGCTTTAATACGCGAAATTGAAGATTTTAATCAGGATGGAGTGTTGGATATATCAATAGCACAAAGTAGTGAACAAAATCCTTTTGTTGAGACTTACGAAGTTAAGAAGAAAGGAATGGTTTTATTGAAATCTGAGGAATAGAAAATAAAAAACCGGAGATGATCTGTTTCGTTATTTTATAGTACAGCATTATTTTTTGTTTGAAAAAAGTTATTATAATAAAAAACAAAAGACTGGCAAGTCAAGACTTCTTTATAACTAATCACCGCTCAATATCCTTAGCAGATCATTATTTAAATAATATACCTCTAAGCCTTCTTTTTTGGGTGTCAAAATACCGATTTTTGTTAGTTCGGCCATGTACTTTGTGATGGTTGTTCGCGATGTTTTATTGAGGATTTCCCCAACAGTTTTGGCCTTAATATAGGGCTGACTATAAATTGATTCGTTAAGCTCTTTGGAATACCATTTGAATTTTGACTGCGCATAAACATAAGTTTCGTTCATCTGGTCAGTAATATCGGTAATCAAATTACGTATTTGGATCGCAGTTTCTTCAACCGCATCGAGCATATAGATTACCCAGCTTTTCCAGTTCTGCCTTTGGCTTACTCCGGCCAGATGATGGTAATAATCATCTTTATTTTTGATAATATATTTAGACAAATATAATACAGGTTGAGTTAGTAAACCGATATGTACCAGGTATAACAAATTAAGTATTCTGCCTGTTCGGCCATTGCCGTCCTGAAAAGGATGAATAGCTTCAAATTGGTAATGTGCGATACACATTTTTAATAAAGGATCTGTTTTTGCATAGGCCGAATCGTTTATATATTCAATCAGATTTTTCAGATAAGATTCAATTATTCCTTCGCCTCTGGGTGGTGTATAAACAACTTCTCCCGGACGTAATTCACTATTTCCTCTTCTGATAATAACCCTGGCCTGAGGTGGTCGTATTCCAATATTAGTGCCTTTAACTTGCTGAACTATATTAATTATGGTTTGTAAACCAATTTCCTTTTTTTCATAAATTGAATTATATCCAGTCCACAAAGCTTCTCTGTATCGGAGAACTTCTCTTGTTGCCGGGTCCGTAAGTTCTTCTCTGTTTGAATCTGAGATGGCTTTAAACAGCTCATCTTCTGTGGTAAATATGTTTTCTATTTCAGATGATGATTTAGCTTCTTGTATAGAAATCGTGTTTATTAGCATTAAGGGGTTTGGAAGCTTACTTATCTCAACATTTACTGAAGACAGAGCACGGGAAGCAGACACTAGCTTTTTAAGAATGTCATTATCATTCTCTAATTCTTTGTCTGGTGGAAGCAAAGGTAAATTATTGAAAGGCTTGTTTCGATCAAAAATATAATTGTTCATTTTACGATAGATTATTGGACATAGTGCAAAAGTATGTCCAATTTATTAAAAAACCTAGTAGTATGTTCAGAAATATATTGAAAAATGGACATAGTTTGAAGTAATGTCCATTTTTACTAAAACTTTTACTAATTATTGCTTAAAGTATTTAATATCAAAAGTATTCACAATAAAAACGAGAATTATGAAAAACAAAAAATCAACAGTAGATAGCGGAAATAAAGAAACGAACCGGGATTTGCCAATTAGATCAAAGGAATTCACAGACTATATCAACGACTTTGAAAAATGGCTCAGAGTCTTTGGATTTGCTAAATCAACGATTTATTACTCACCTGCATATTTAAGATCATTCTTTCATTATCTGGAGCGCAAAAAGATTTGTTCGGTAAACTTAATATCAAATAACCAAATAAGAATGTACATGAATTATCTCGCACACAAAACAAGCAAAAGAACGAATAAGAAATTATCTCAGAATTACATGCTAAATCATCTTAATGCCATTAAGTTATTTAGTAAATATCTTCGTATTAGCAGTGATATCATACTCGATTCTTCATACAGATACTCACGTACTATGTCAGAATCACGGAGATGGCTAAAGCAATGCGAGGTCGAAAAACTTTATGAAATATGCAATAATGATTACTTGGGTCATTTAAACAGAGTGATTCTTGGCGTTTATTACGGTTTAGGCCTTAGAAGAATGGAAGGTGTTGGTATTGATATTTCTGATATTCAATGGAATACTGGAGTCGTATATATAAAAAAAGCCAAAAATGGAAGAGTTCGGTTTGTACCCATGAGCTTCAAAGTACAAAATGATATTAAGACTTATATCCGTAAATTTAGGATTCCACTGCTGCTTGAAAAAAGAAAATTAAGAGAGCAAGCACTGCTAGTATCAGAGCATGGCTATAGAGTTACTGGCAATTCGGTTTACTTCAGGTTGCAATGTATGGCTTCTAAAGCGGGGATATCATTGCCAATTCCACTACATTCTCTAAGACATAGTATCGCTACTCACCTTTTATCAAATGGTATGGATCTTGAGAATATAGGGAGGTTTCTGGGCCATAAAAGCCTGGAAAGCACCCAGATTTATACACATTTGATACATTAAAAGGAATGATTATGAAAAATTATATTAATTATCTAATTGTTGCTGGATATAGCCCTGCAACAACAAACCAATACATCAAATCTATTGAAGTATTTAAAACTTGGGTGAAAAATAGGAAAATTGGTATAACAGATATCAATTATCATGAGGTTGTAATGTTCATTGATGATACGATGAAAGAGATGTATAATATGAATAATGTCACAAACTGTATAAATAGAATATTGTTAGCTCTAACTAATTATTATGACTATTTAAATATTACAAATCCAGGTATTTACAATCCAGTCAAAAATATCAGAATTAAGAATACACATAAAGGAATGATACATAATTTACTAAGTATGAGTGAGCTGACAAAGCTATACGAGTCTATTGAAATAAAAGAAGATCGTGATGTTAGAAATAAAGTAATTTTAGGGTTATTCATCTACCAAGCACTTACAGTTAGAGAGCTGCATAAGCTCTCTATGGCAGATCTAAAACTTCGCAAAGGGACTGTATTGGTAAAAGGAGAAGATTTCGGAATTTGGAGAAGTGGCTCTGCACAAAGACTATTAGATTTACAAGCTTTACAGATCATAGATTTAATCGATTATATTGATAATGTAAGGCCAAGGATTCTTGTCAACGCTTATCGAGGTTTGCCAGGAAGAAAACGCCTTAAAATGAATATCGTTTTCAGGACAGATCAGTTAATTTTAAGCCTTTTTGGTTCTTCAAATATTAAGAATAGTCTTCATCATATGTTCATTAATTTAAGGAAGTTCATTGAAAAATTTGAACTTAACTTTTTGGACTGGTATGATCACGGTATAAAAACCGGCGTTAATCGGTTTTTATTTATACCATATCAATTTCAGCTGCTTTAATAGAGTTGTCGATAGTAAGGAGAATGGAACTTTCTTCCAAGAGTAACTTACAACTTACTGAAAAAGTAATTGTTATGGTTTACGATCGCCAAATGTCAGACAAGTCCGGAGTCGGATAAGAGAGTGCAATTACTGACACTCCCTCTCCTAAGAACCGTAATTGCGATTTTCAGCGCATACGGCTCAAGCCCTCAAAGGCGAATTGAATCACCCGGCACTAAATGATTGTACAGGTATTCAAGCTAATTATTTTGAAAACCTTGCCTCACGTAGCATCCATCTGGAATAAAAATACTTATCCCATTCAGAGTCGTAAGGATTAGCTCTGCCATTTATAAGCCTGTGTCTCACAATGTTAATATGAGAGGCTTTAATCAGCCTGATTGATTTACCATTCTTATCCTTAGCGAAGAACGGCAAAGCCCTCACCGAAGGTAATATCCAATTGCTGTATTCATCAGAACCAAAATACTTGTTTTTAATCCAGATTTTACCCTTATTGGAATGTCTCCTAAACGACCATTTACAGACCGTTTTCCACACAATATTATCGAGTACAATAAAGTGTTTTTTAGCACAGATATGCCGATGATAATTGCACCATCCTCTAATTGTGGGTTTTAACTGACCGGTAAAAGTAGAGGTTTTCTAATTCAACACCTTGAAAACTACTGCCTATCAATAGAAATATATAAAAAATACTTCAATTTTAAAAGTTATTTACCAAATTGGTTAGTTATTTAGGATGAATGGCGAATTTCATAGTTTAGCATAAAACAAAAAGCCAGACAAGTTCGGAAAGCTATTTAACATAATATGCGTCTTATGTAATACTTTTTTTTATCAGCTTCCATTAGCATTCCAGCTAAAAAAAGTCCACATAAGGCAATTATGTTAAATAGCGTTGGACGAGCTGGACAAGAAAAAACCACACACCCCGCCACCCTTTCAGCGGTGCAGCAGGAAGGAAAGCTTCAAATTTATTGGTGCTTGCGGTCGGTTCATTCGCTTCCGCTCCATTCCGTTTCAGCGTTCCGTTAGCACTCCACTACCTTCACTCCATTCCGCTTCAGCTCATTTCACCCACCTCAGCAACACCGGCAAAAGTGGCTCATTCTCTCAGCCGAACAATCCATCCCATTCCGTTAGTTATCGGTTAATTCCGCCCAATCGTTCCACCTCTTTCCATCGCCACCCTTGCCTTCCGAAAATTTATTGAATCGCTTTCCTTCCTCCTGCGGCATTTTAACCCCAAAGCCATTGTATCAACTTAATAAATCATCAAGTAAAAGAATTATTCCGACACTTGTATTCCTAAAAAACAACTCTGTAAATTTGATTCCTTGTTCACTATTTAATAATCGCTGGTTCAAAACCGATCCCACGGCCTTAGCAGCTGTGAAAAACAGCAGCTACGTATCCAACCATTTGCATAATGTCATCCAATAGGTGGAGGTGCTCAAAAAAGCCTAATATGCAATCCTGCAAACCATAAAATAAGCCAATCCATACCCAACCACTTAAACAACTCAACAAATTCCTAAACCAAGCATATTAGCCTTTTCCTCACACCCCCACAGCGAAATCGCCTAAAAAAAATAACGCGCAGTATTAAACTTAGAAGAATAAAAATGATTAGTATCTTTGAACAAGGAAAGGTATAAAAACAAAAAACCCGGCTTCATTACCAGCATAAGGACTGGGAGAGGAAACACCGGGACGACAATGCAAATATACAAAATAAATGGATAGAATAACAATAGAAAAATTAATTTCAACCGAACGGCTTGAACCATACATAAAAAAACACAATGGAGATTTTGATAAAGCGGTTACTCATTACAAAATTAACATTGAAATTTCAGAATCATTCTATCCTCTTTTATCAGTTTTAGAAATAGCATTACGCAATAAATTTGACTATCAATTGAAAAGACTTTTCGAGGATGTAAATTGGTTTGAAAATCCGAAATTTATCAAAATTGTCTCCAGATTTCAAGTTGACCGTGTTACAGAAGCAATGGCTAATATATTGCGAGAAAAAAAAATGATTACTTCCGGAAAAATAATCTCTGAACTGTCTTTTGGCTTTTGGACATCCTTATTAGATTCAAAATTTGAAAAAACATTATGGAAAAATCTGCGTCTTGCATTTCCAAATTGTCCAAAAAATATCAGAAAAAGAAAAACCATGAGTTCTAAACTCAATGGCATACGAAAATTAAGAAACAGAATCTTTCACCACGAATCCGTAACCTGGAGTTTATCTGCTTTGACTACCTATAAAAACGAAATAATTGAAGGTATTGATTGGCTCGATAAAGATTTATTAAATTGGAGTAGTGATATATTTCGGATTGAAGACGTTATTGAGAAGAGAAAACATTTAATCATTTAAAAATCCGTTCGGGCAATAACTCAAATAAAAATCTAAATATCAGCCATATATCTTTTCTTTAATTCTTCAATCCCATCCCTCCCGTTACTTAATTCCCCGCTTAGGCAAAGATACGCCAAAGGGCTGAAAACAGCCAAAAGACTACGGCATAAACCCGCGAAAAGGCCATTGCAAAAAGGCCATTTATTCCGTTTCCTTTTGTCTGTTTCATCCCTTTTGACAAAAAAGGTGCCTAAGCGGAAAATTAAGCCTTCTTCTGCAATTCCAATCTTTTGTTTTTAAATATTCAGTAATAGAATGATTTAGACTAATCGTTTGTTTAAATATGCAATAATTGAATGATGACAGACTGATACTTGACTAACAGATGTCTCATACATAAGGCATACATAAGGGCTATATGAGTGCACTTAGGTAAGAAAAAAGATTTCAAAGTAGACACAAAAAAACAGCCCTTTTGGAGCTGTTTTTCATTGTCTTAAACAGAATATGCCGATTACTTTTCAGAGCTTGTATTCTCTTCGCCTTGGACAGCCGTTTGACTTACCGCATTAATTACTCCACAGGCTAAAGCCAAATATCCTGCTGCACTGACAATTGCCACAGGCAAAGCCACAGGCGATGCAAAGATAGCTGCAGAGGCAGCTCCTAAAATAAGGCCAAAATTTCGAAGTTTCTTAAAAAACTTTGGAGTGGGCGATTGGATTCGCTCAACGAGATTCATTTCTTTTGTTTTCATTGGAATTTAATTTAAAGATTATGTTTTCAATAGTTTCGAAGCGCTTCTCAAGGTATTCAACTCTTTGGCGCAATAAATCATAGCTGCTTTTGAATTCGGTCTTGATTAACATGGTAGTAGTTTTTACTTCCGAAATATCCATTTCCATTCGCCTAAAATCGCTATGCAGCTGTTTGATAAAGTAGGCTACCACACTCAGCAAAAGGCTGGTGATGGAGCCAAATATAAGTTGTATGACAGTAATTGGTTCCATGATTCTTACCTTTAAAGTTTGGTGATTTTGTTCTCAATAATTATTCTGTCATTTCCCGAAAGAATTTGCTCCAGCAGTTGAGGATAAACTACCCGATAAGCAAAAGCCGATAACATCACCTGGAAATCATTATTTACTTTAATCCAATAATGACCAATCAATGGACAGCCTTTGGTATCCTGATGTGTATTGCCTTTGTGGAAGAATACTAAACTAAAATTCGGTAAGTCTTTAATCTCAATCATACCTTGATGCATCCAAGGGTAATCCTTCTGATAACGCAAATGCATTCCTGAAGTTTTGTTTAAACTGAGTTTGAAGTCACCAACGGGAATACAGGTCTGACCGGGTATTTTATTTTCTCTGATGCTATCTTCAAGCAGGTAACAGGAAAATAAACCACCAATATAAAGATGGCTCAGAGTACTTTCCGTTCCCTGAGCCACTCTGATAATTTGGGTCACCATAACCACTCCAATCTTAATAAGCGTCAACCACTTTCATCGCATTTCCACTGGCGAAAGCGTAATAGTTTTCACCTACCTTCTGGAAAAATTCAATTCCTGCCACAGCCATTATGGTACAATCTGCCGGAACAGCTTCCTCAGTGTCCACATCCGCAAGCATAACGGTTTCTGCTATTGGTGCGTAGAGGTTCAAATAGTCAGAATATGTGATTGCCGAAAGCTCATGAAAATCAGGTTTGATGGGTTCATAAGTGTCGCTTGTAGCATTGTAAGCAAAATCACTGATTACGCCAAGTCCGAAGATAAATCGTGCGTGAGTTGCTCCTGCAGGTGCTTGAATGGTATCCATGGGGTTCAAAGCACCAATGGTAAATTCAGCTACTCCACGTTTAGCGTCTTTTACAAGAACACTCAAAGCTTTGCAACGTGAATCATAATTCTCATTCAGATTAAAAGTGATGCCCGATAAATATCTTCGCTGCTCACTGATAAGAATAGCTCTGTAACCACGAGGTTCTGATTGATCCTCCAAATTGATTTTATTCATTATTCCGGTCAATCTGCCGGTTAGCTGACTGTCACTCATTTTTTTGAGTACAGTACTGAAAACTGAACGAACAGAACGGCCGGCCTTGGCACTGCCTCCAAATTCATTCATGTTTTCGCGTGTACGAATAAAAGCAGGATCACTGGCAATTTGCTGTGATGTTGGTCCACCGGTCATGCCGGCGAAGAAATCGGTCTGCCCCTTGATTCTGAAATGTCTAATATCGCCAAGTGTTCCCACATATTTGACGATTCCTTTTTGTCTTGCCATTGTTTAAGAATTAAGTTAATAAATTTTTTGATTTCAGCCTTTTTCTTTGACTCACATACCCGGGTGTTGTGTGCTAAAAATCAAGGTTTTAATACAAACAAATATATTGGTATATTTGTTCTAAGTCAATCATTAAAATACAGACAATCAATGACATACATAGACATTATGCCCAATATCAGGGAAACAGACATCTTAGTAAGTAAAATTTTGGATGGTGACAGCATCAGTGTATTTGGAATATATACGCATAAAGTAAAAGAAATAAGGCTTTATGGTTTGGATGCACCAGAAACAAGAAAAAGTCGCAAACTTCGTGAAGATGAAGAAAAGACCAGAGTAGCCGGAGAGCTTTAACGTTTTATGGGCAATCAGGCCAGAGAATTTGTACTTCGTGTTTGTCCTCCTGGTACTTCCGTTTCGATATACACGGAACCTGGAAACGAATTTGATTTCTGGGGTCGTCAGCTTGCTTATGTTATCCTACCGGATGGCACTTGCTTAAATGATTTATTAATCCAAGAAGGCTATGCCAAAGCGACCGGAAATTATTATTGCAAGGAATTAGCAAGATATCAAGTTGAAAACTGGAATGCAAAGCTTGAAAAGCGTGGTTTATATGCTCTTACAGAAATATTCTAAGAAGATTCATTGAAGTCATTTTTGCATTAAATCTTCTGAAACCCCTGTAAAATAAGGAAAACTCGAATGTTTCCCATATATTTCCCACAAAAAATAAATGCGCTGTAACTAGTTAAAATACAGCGCATTATATGTGAGTGAGTGATCCAACTAGGGCTCGAACCTAGGACCTACAGCTTAGAAGGCTGTTGCTCTATCCATCTGAGCTATTGGACCAAAATGCGGCTGCAAAGATAATTAATATTCTGAGTATTTAAAACGATTTTCCCTTTTTAAAACTATAAAATAGATTAAAAACTTACTGCATCTAAATATTTATTTTATATTTGTTTTCTTATGAATGCTAATGTTAATTTAATGAATTTAGAATGTTGAATCTCGAAATTAAACCAAAAGAAGGACTAGGAAATATTTTGTTTGGCGAAATCCCTGAAAATCTTACAAAAATAATGGGACAGCCGGAAAGTGTAGAAGATGTGCGTACTGACGATGATTTGAAAACAACTATCTTATCTTTTCCTAATCAAGGAGTTACTGTTTTCCTGGAAGGTTTAATCGAACCAATTGTTTCTAATTTTGATGTCGATAATAAAAATGCCACTCTTTTTGGTGTTGATGTTTTTGAAAAGACAGAAGACGGAATTAAAAAACTGCTTCAAGAAAACGGGTATTCGCAATTTGAAGAAGACGAAGAGGAGTGGGGCGAAAGACGTTTGAGTTGCGAAGATGCTCTTATGGATTTTTATTTTATCGATGGAAAATTGCAAGCCGTAAATTGGGGTGTTTATATTAAAGACGATGGAACCATTGATAGAGACGTTTAGGGTTTTGCCGAACGTGGATGATGTACCAATATCTCTTCTTTTAAATAATTCCTATCTAAATGTGTATATATTTCAGTAGTTATAATCGACTCATGTCCAAGCATTTCCTGCACAGCTCGTAAATTTGCTCCACCCTCAACTAAATGAGTTGCAAAACTATGTCGAAAAGTATGCGGACTAATATTTTTATGAATTCCCGCTCTTGCTGCCAAGTCTTTGATAATGATAAAAATCATAGTACGGGTAAGCACTTTCCCTCTTCTGTTTAAAAACACAAAATCTTCGTAAGCTCGTTGAATATTCACATGCACACGCGATTGATTAACATAAATAGAAATTTGCTTCAAAGCCTGAGACCCGATAGGAATCAATCGTTCTTTATCGCCTTTTCCGGTTACACGTATAAAACCTTCATCAACATAAATATTAGAAAGTTTTAAATTTATTAGTTCACTTACGCGTAAGCCACAACCATATAAAGTTTCTAATATTGCTTTGTTACGTGGTCCTTCGGCTTTGCTTAAATCAATCTGATTAATCATAGTATCAATTTCAAGCATCGAAAGTGTTTCGGGCAATTTTGTTCCTAATTTGGGCGAATCAAGTAATTCTGTTGGATCGTTTTTCAGATAGTTTTCCAGAATTAAGTATTTGTAAAACGCTTTAATCCCTGATATTAATCTGGCTTGCGAACGAGCACTCAAACCTAATTCAGTTACCCATTTCAAAAAAAATTGCAAATGTTTTAACTCAAGTTGTTGAGGCTGAATATTTAATTGATTGATTTCTAAATAACTAATAAGTTTTTCCAAGTCACTCAAATAAGCCTCAATTGAATTGCCGGAAAGCGATTTTTCCAAACGCAAATAATTCTTAAATCCTAAAATATGTGATTTCCAAGCCGACATTGCACTCCTTTTTAACAAATGTATGAATTATTTCGATTTTTTTCGTGCTAAAAATGCGCTGAAAAATCTACTTTTCAGGACAATAATTTATTGTATATTTGTTTTTTAACCGAGTATTTATTTCAAAAAATTTATATGATGAAAAATATTTTAATTATTTTGGGTCTAATTGGATTTGGACTTTTTCTTCAAGCTTGTGTGAATCAAGCTGATAATAAAACAGCAGAAAAGGCTGGTTTACCTGTTGAGTGGTCGAAAAATGCAGTTATCTACGAAGTAAATGTGCGACAATATACCAAAGAAGGTACTTTTAAAGCATTTGAAGCTGAATTGCCAAGATTAAAAGAATTGGGTGTTGATATTTTATGGATGATGCCCATACATCCAATTGGTTTGGAAAATCGCAAAGGCAGTCTGGGTTCGTATTATTCTATTCAGGATTATAAAGATGTAAACCCTGAATTTGGAACAATGGAAGATATGCAATCGCTTATTGCCAAAACCCACGAATTAGGTATGTATATTATTCTGGATTGGGTAGCCAATCATAGCGCTTGGGATCATGTCTGGGTTACCGAACATCCTGATTATTATAAGAAAGACGGCCTTGGAGCTATGATTTCGCCTTTCGATTGGACAGATGTTGTCGCATTTGACTACAACAATGCTGATTTACGTGAAGCCATGAAAAATGATATGTTGTTTTGGATACGCGATATGGATATTGATGGATTTCGATGCGATGTTGCAGCAGAAGTTCCAACCGATTTTTGGGTAGATGTTCGACATGCTTTAGACAAGGTAAAACCTGTATTTATGTTGGCTGAAGCTGAAAAATCTGAATTGGTTAATGTGGCTTTTGATATGGATTATGGTTGGCATCAGCATCATTTAATGAATGAAATAGCCAAAGGAAATATTGATGCAAACGAAATGAATGCTTATTTCGATAATATGGATAAAGAGTATGCCGATAGAAGCTATAAATTGTATTTCACTACAAATCACGATGAGAACTCATGGAATGGTACAGTTGAGGAGCGTTTAGGCGATGCCGCAGATGCTTTATCTGTTTTAAGCTTTACTATTGGTGATATGCCATTGATTTACAACGGACAAGAGGCAGGTTTGAACAAACGTTTATTGTTTTTTGAAAAGGATTTAATAGATTGGGAAGGCTATAGCAAAGCAGATTTCTTTAAAAAACTAACAAGTTTAAAGCATAACGAAGAGGCTTTGTGGAATGGCACTTATGGTTTGCGTTTTGTTCGTATTCCAAGTTCTGCCGATGAGCAAATCTTTGCTTTTGATAGAGGAAATGTCAAAGTACTAATTAATTTATCACCAGAAGATGTGATATTTAACCTTGGAAATTCAGATTTTGATGGTTATGAAATTTATATGCAAAAAGGCTTTGAGAATAATATTGCCGAAAATGAAATTAGCTTGACTTCATGGGGTTATGCAGTTTTAGTAAAATAAAAAATTCTAGATTGAAAATAAAAAGGAAGCCGAAAATCGACTTCCTTTTTTGTTTGTGCTGCTGTTTGTGAGCGATGAAGATATGCATATTATACCGATTAGCCAACAAAATGCCACATATTTTAGCTCAGCATTATTTTTTTTTATTTGACTTTGCTGATTTTCAATTCACTTAGTTCAATTTGTGCTTTTGTTGGTCTATCGGCATTAACCATTGTAAATTCAAAATTTGCTACGCGGCATTTTGAATAACAATTGGTATTATTTCCATCTTTACTCTTATGATTAGTTCTATTTTTCCAATCAAAAAGAATAATGATCATAAAATGGCGTTTCAAAATAATTATATTTGCTTATCAGTTGAAAAAACATGCTTAAATATATACTCCTGCAATTACTTTCAAATACAAAAAAATCTCTCTTATCTCTTGGTCTGATTCTATTTGTTATTTCCAATTCTTTAGCTCAACAATCAGGTTTTGCTCTTGTTTATGGCAAGGTTTCTGATGAAAATGGATTTGCTATTCCATTAACCAATATTTTAATTTTGAATGGGAATGGTGGAAGTATTTCTGATGAAAATGGAAATTATCAGCTCGAAATTCCTGCCGATAAATTGCATACACTTCAATTTTCATTTATTGGATTTCAAACGGAAGAAGTTAAGATTCAATTAAAAGCAGGTCAAAAGCGAAATCTGAATATAACTCTATTTCAGGCAATTAAGCAATTAGCAGATGTTGTGGTCGAAGATAAAGAAATAAGAAAGACAACACTTACACGTATCGATCCTCAAAGCGCTCAAGTAATTCCGGGAGTAAGTGGAAGTGTTGAGTCACTAATCAAAACCTTGCCCGGCGTTTCTTCGAACAATGAGCTGAGTTCACAATATTCGGTGCGTGGTGGTAGCTTTGATGAAAATCTTATTTATGTAAATGGTCTGGAAGTTTATCGACCACTCTTAACACGTTCAGGCGAGCAGGAAGGACTTAGCTTTATTAATTCCGACTTAGTTTCTTCAATTTTATTTTCGGCCGGAGGATTTGAAGCTAAATATGGCGATAAAATGGCCTCAGTTCTTGATATAAAATACCGTCGTCCAACAGATTTCAAAGGTTCAGTAAAATTGAGTCTTCTCGAAGCTTCTTTGCATTTGGAGGACGCTTTTCTCGAAAACAAGATTAGCTATTTGATTGGTTTTCGACAAAAAGCAAATCAATATTTATTAAATAGTTTAGACACCAAAGGCGAATATCAGCCATCTTTTAGCGATATTCAGGCATTGATAAGTTTTCAACCGAATGAAAAATGGAATTTTTCTTTTTTAGGAAATTACAGCAGAAACAATTATAAACTTATTCCTCAAAATCGCGAAACAGCTTTTGGTCATGTTAAAGAAGCATATCAATTAAAAATATATTTCGATGGACAAGAAGTTGACAGATTTAATACTTTATTTGGAGCTTTTACAACATCCTATTCGCCAAATAAAAATCTTAATCTGAAGATAGTAGCAAGTGCTTTCCAGTCAGTGGAAGAAGAAAATTACGATATTCAGGGTCAATATTGGATTGGTCAGTTAGAAACTGATTTAGGGCAAGAAGAATTTGGAGAGGTAATTGAAACACAAGGCGTTGGAACATATTTAAATCATGCGCGAAATAAACTGGATGCAAAAGTTTGGAATTTAGAACATCAAGGCATTTTTGAACATGATGAAGGACTTTTGCAGTGGGGCATAAAACTTCAGCATGAAATAATTGAAGACCAATTAAATCAGTGGGTTATGATTGATTCTGCCGGCTTTTCAAAACCTTATCCTCGCGATTCTTTAGGTTATGTCGATCCTCTGGCTCAAACTTTTTTTCCTTTTGTTCTTAACGATACTTTATTTGCAACCAATAGTTTAAACTCTAACCGCATAAGTGCATTTGCGCAAAATTCGTGGGAATTTAACTCAGGTGAGCATGAAATTTTCCTGACTGCCGGTGCAAGAATAAATTATTGGGATTATAATAAACAACTACTTTTAAGTCCACGTGTGGCAATTGCCATAAAACCTGATTGGCAAAAAGATATACTTCTTCGATTTTCGAGTGGGTTTTATTTTCAATCGCCATTTTATCGTGAATTAAGAAAACCTGATGGCAGTTTAAACTCTGAGATTCAAGCACAATCTTCGCTGCATTTTGTATTGGGAAGTGATTATAATTTTAATGCATGGGGACGGCCTTTTAAAATGGTTACTGAACTGTATTACAAGCATTTCGATAATCTGATTCCATTTATTGTTGATAATGTGCGATTAATTTATAGCGGAGAAAACAGTTCAAAAGGTTATGCTACAGGTATCGACATAAAAATAAACGGTGAATTTGTTGAAGGATTGGAATCATGGTTGAGCCTTTCGGTGATGCAAACCAATGAAATGCTACGCGATAATTTTTACAGTTCTTATTTTATTAGCACCACAACTCCTGTTGAAAACATTTGGATTCCACGACCTACAGACCAAAGAGTATCTGTCTCGCTTTTTTTTCAAGATTATCTGCCTATGTTGCCAACTTTTAAATTGAATATGAATTTGTCGTTTGGCACAGGATTGCCTGTTTATTATCCTGATAGGGATTTTCAAACTGTTATAACTCGTACTCCGGCATATCGTAGAGTTGATATGGGTTTTGCTTATGAACTTATAGGGCCAAACAGCAAACGATTAAATAATAAAATTGCGAAGCAATTCACAAATGTTGATATCACATTGGAAGTTTTAAATCTTTTGGATATTAAAAATGTTGTGTCTTATCTTTGGGTAAAAGATAATTATAATTATGTTTATCTTGTTCCTAATTATCTGACACCAAGAAGAATAAATCTTAAATTAGCATTTAAGTTTTAATCGGTTTTCTATTCGACTTGAGACCTTTGCAAAACCACCTTTATGTAATTATGAATGGAATGCGAATTTGTTATAGTACTAATAATCAAAATGTTAGAATTTCTCTCCGTCAGCCGATGGATACCAATGACAACTTCATATAACAGGTTGTATATCAACTTTGTAATATTTTAACTTTTATTGTTTTTACAGTGAATTGGAAAATATTTCTTTATGCTAATTGTATTTTGATGATTTTAAAGAATTAACAATTATAAAACCTTATTTTATTTTGACAAATAAGGTTTTAAAATAAATTTTGTACAACGCCAACTTACGAAGAAAACTATGTGATACTTTTTGTGAAAACCGTTGAGCGACTTTCGGCATTCGCCTTTGTAATAGCACTTTACGCGCCTTTTTTCTAGGTGTTCAGACTCGAAATGACGGTTCGCATTAGTATTGCAAAGGTCTAGACATATAAACCCAGCAAATTAATTGCTTCTTTCAATTGAATCAATGCTTTTTCTAATATTGAACGTGGACAAGCAACATTCATTCGCATGTATCCTGTTCCGTTTTTGCCAAAAGTATATCCTGAATTAAGTCCGATTCCGGCTTTATGAACTAAAAAATCTTTCAGTTCAGAGTCATTCATTTTTAGCGCTTTAAAATCGATCCAAAGCAAATAAGTTCCTTCCGGTTTTAAGAAATTAAGTTGAGGCAAGTTCTTCCGAAAAAAATCAGTTGTAAAATCTATATTTCCTTCAGTATATTCCATCATTTCATTTAGCCACTCAAGTCCTTGATTATAGGCAGCTTCGCTTGCTATATTGCCAAATAAATTGCCGTGAAAAAGATGTAAACTATCAAGTATTGCTTTATATTTCTTAAGAAGATTTTCGTTTTCGATAATAACAAAAGATGTACTCAAACCAGCCATATTAAAAGTTTTGGTTGGCGACATTAGCGTTAGCGTTTGTTGCCCGGCCTTTTCAGAAATAGATGCAATAGGAATATGTTTATTTGGTGAAAATACAAGGTCGGAATGAATTTCATCACTTACAATAATAATATCGTTTTCAACACAAATATCAACCAGCTCCTCTAATTCATCTTTCTTCCAAACTCTACCAACCGGATTATGAGGACTGCTTAACAAAATCATTTTTGTTTTTGAATCTATTTTCGATTTTAAATCAGCAAAATCCATCTCATAATAGCCATTATTTTCTTTTAATGGATTGATAAGAATTTCACGGTTATTTTCTTCTATACTTATAAAAAACGGAAAATAAACAGGTGTCTGAATTATTATTTTATCGCCGGGTTTTGTTAAAGCTAAAATACTGATAACCAATCCGGGAACAACGCCAGGACTAAAACTAATACTTTCTTTTGGTATTTTCCAGTTATGACGATTTTTCAACCAATTTTGGATGGAACTATAATATGCTTCAGGTTTTAATGAGTAACCATAAATCTCGTGATTTGCGCGTTCAATTACAGCTTTTCTGATACATTTGGGAGTTGCAAAATCCATATCGGCAACCCATAAAGGTATTATATCGGCCTTGCCGAAATAATTATCTCTAAGATCGTATTTTATTGAATTTGAATTGCTTCGGTCAATGATTTGGTCAAAATTGTATTTCATTCTTTAGCTTTCTTATCGTTTTCGTAATTTGATATAAAATCAAATAATTGTGAAGTATTTATTTGTTTAGCGATAATGATTTTATTTTTATCAAGCACAAAAATAAAGGGAGTGGAATAAACATTATACAGTTCATGGAAATTTTGAGTATAACTTTTTGTTCCATTAACATTTATCCAATCTAATTTATTTTCTAAGATATATGATTTCATTTCCATCATATTAGTATCAGCACAAACAGCAAAAACTTCCAAATCTAGTTTTTGAGCATAATTTTTGTAAAACTCATGGAGTTGCGGAGTTTCTTGTTTGCAATGTCCACAATTAGGATCCCAGAAATATATAATTGTATAAGATTTATCGATAGAATACATAGAAACAGTGCTCAAATCTAAATTTTGCATAACCAGATTCGGCCCTTGTTTTCCAATAAGAGAATTTTTTCGCTTTTTAGATTCGTTGATAATGTTTTTCAACACTTCATCGTGTAACCATGGAGCTTTTCCTTTCGCATAATA
>CAZTST010000041.1:0-18548 GCA_964616585.1 uncultured Draconibacterium sp. | reverse complement strand
CAATAACAAGCTGTTCGTAGAAAATGCGATAAGAGTCGCCTTTTTGAATGCCAAAAAAATCGATAGTCCAGCCATAAATATCTGATAGTTCATTTGCCAATTCCGGATTTGCATTATTATCTATCATTGCATTCCATAAAGAAGAATTTACTGTTCCTTCAATAGTATCCAAAACTCTAATCATTTCTTTTTTTCCGGCAGTCGCACGAATTGTATCGCGTAAATCAAAAACCACATATTCAACTCTGTCTTTTTCGTAAGCAAAATAGCGTAAAGTTGCTAAGGAATCGCGATCTTTAAACAGATAATAATTGTTTCCGGCTTTTATTTTTCGCACATCGCAAACGGGTTTTGCTATATTCACTAATTGTGCAATTCGAGCATAAGAAACATTTTGTTTGAGCAAAATATCTGATAGGTTTTGATTTCGTTTAACCTTTTCCTTTTCCACTAAAAAAGAATCGATGGGAATATCGAACAGCAAAATTGGATCAAGAGCTATGAGTTCTTCATTAGAATTTTCGACTTGCTTTTGTTGTGAATTGCAGGAACTTAATGCCCATAAAAAGATAAATAAGGAAAGTGAAATAAAGTATTTTAACATTCTGATTAGTTTTGAGGTGCAAAGGTAACGGAAATGGGATGTACTTCGTGTATAGGATTTATTAATTTTGCAATCTTAATGAGACGATTAGCTAATTAGTTAATATGCTGATGTTGTAATAATTAGTAAATTGTTTCATAAGCACATTAACAAATCAAGATGATGAAAATCCCAATCTATCAGGTTGATGCTTTTACCGATAAGCTTTTTGGCGGTAATCCTGCAGCTGTTTGTATTTTACATAACTGGCTGGATGACAGCATGATGCAAAGTATTGCAGCAGAAAATAATTTGGCGGAAACAGCTTTTATTGTTCCGATTAAAGATGCTTTTGAAATTCGCTGGTTTACACCACAAGCAGAGGTTGATTTATGTGGACATGCAACTCTTGCTTCAGCACATGTGATTTTCAATTATTTAGATAATAATGATGATTGCATAGAATTTTATTCTCCACGTTCAGGAAAACTTTTTGTTTATAAAAAAGGAGAAGAATTGCAATTGGATTTTCCGCAAGATGAAATAAAAGCAATTTCAACACCGCAATTGTTAATTGAAGCTTTTGGGCACATTCCAACAGAATGTTATCTGGGAAAAACCGACTATTTATTGATTTTTGAAACACAAAAGACAATCGAAAATATCAAACCTGATTTTTCTTTAATAAGCAAAGCTGGTAATAGAGGTGTAATTATTTCAGCCAAAGGCGATAAAGTTGATTTTGTAAGTCGTTTTTTTGCCCCTCAAATTGGCATTCCGGAAGATCCGGTAACAGGTTCGGCACATACTACATTAACTCCATATTGGTCTAAGCGATTGAATAAAAACAAGTTGCAAGCTCTTCAACTTTCAAAACGAGTCGGTGTTTTAAGTTGTGAGCATAAAGGAGAAAGAGTTTTAATTTCGGGAAAAGCTGTTACTTATTTGGTTGGGGAAATAAGTATTTAATAATAACTAATTTATTTTAAGGTATTTATTCCGCACAACCTTACTTCTAAAAACCAATGCCGACAAAGCAGTAAAAAGAGCAACACCTCCAATTATAAATGCTAGCCTGGTCCATGATTTTCCATTTTGCTCATAGGCTTCAATATAAAAATACATACTTCGTAACCATTCTAAAGCACCAAGTAAAAGTGTAATTTGAAACAGTTTTGGAATCCATGGTTTTTTAATAAAAAGCAAGAAAGGAAATGCCAAAGAAACAATCATAAGTATAGTTTGGCTGTCTCTAGAGAAATGAGCTCCTAAAATAAGAAAACTCAAGATAACAGGTATCAATCGAAGTAGAATCATAGGTCAAATATAATATTTTTTCAATTCTATGCGCCAATTTATAACTAATTCTATTTTAACCCTATTTATCAAGATTGCTCAATTGGGATTATTGCTTATTTTAGCGTTTAAATTAATAAAAACACAAACTAATGAAATACAGCACGATTATTTTTTTACTTTTCATTTCTCCTTTCATTATTAAAGCACAAACAGCAGATAAAAGCGACTGGGTTGGAGGCTTTCCCGATGCTTGTACTTCCATAACTGTTGGAAAATCAGCTTCTTTTGACGGATCTGTAATGACCTCTCATACTGACGATAGTCATCGTACTCGCTCATGGATGAACATAGTTCCTCCAATGAAACATAAAGCAGGCGATGTTTCTAAAATGTATAAACGTGTACAAGACAATAGCAAAGCAATGCCTGCTTACGCGCATAACGAAATTGGCAGCATTCCACAAGTAGCTGAAACTAATGGATTTATAAACACCGCCTATCCAAGCATGAACGATAAACAATTGGCAATGGGTGAAAGTACTTTTGGTGGTCGCGATGAATTGCAAAGCGATGCCGGACTAATTGATTGTCAACGACTTTGTCTTATTTTACTCGAGCGTTGCGAAACGGCAAGAGAAGCAATTACACTTTCGGGCGAATTGCTTGAAAAATATGGATGGAATGATGCCGGAGAATGCCTCACCATTTCCGACCCAAAAGAAGTTTGGCATCTTGAAATAGTTGGTTCCGGTGCAGGAAAAATAGGTGCCGTTTGGGCAGCACAACGTGTTCCTGACGAACATATCTCTGTGAATGCTAATGCCAGTACTATCAAAGAAATTGATTTGGAAAATGCCGATTACTTTATGGCTTCAAAAAATATATTTGAAGTAGCCAAAGAAAATGGTTATTGGAATCCCGAAAAAGATATTTTCAGATTTAATTATGTTTATGCGCCACATAGTCGTACATCAATAGCATCGCGCCGCAGAGAATGGCGTGTATTTGATTTAGCAGCACCAAGTTTAAAACTAGATCCAAATGCTTCAGATTATCCATTTTCTGTAAAGCCTGATACTTTAGTTACGCTCGATAAAATGGTAAGCATATTTAAAGATTATTACGAAGGCACCGAATTTGATATGAGAAAAAGTTTAACTGTTGCCGATGCTGATGGAAAAATGATTATTTCGCCTTTGGCAAATCCTCATATGCCA
This sequence comes from uncultured Draconibacterium sp., assembly GCA_964616585.1. Classification (GTDB taxonomy): domain Bacteria; phylum Bacteroidota; class Bacteroidia; order Bacteroidales; family UBA12170; genus UBA12170. The sequence goes on along the minus strand of CAZTST010000041.1, from coordinate 15,449 downwards.
TACGATGAGCTTATATTACACCGCATAAATGGTGGTTGGGGAGCTCTCGGCGAACGAACTATTGCACGTTGGTACACAATGTATGGAACAATTATTCAAAGTCGCGATTGGCTGCCCGATATGATTGGTGGAGTAGAATGGCTTGCTATGGACAATATTTCAACCTCGATTTATATTCCAGTTTATGCCGGAACAACAGATTTGCCTCAATCATATAAAACTCCCGGTAGAGATGGTTTTACTTACGAATCTGCATGGTGGGCATTTAACAGAACAGGCACGCTGGCAGCGCAACGATGGGGCGATATGCATCATGATGTTGATGCGGTTTTTGTTCCTATGCAAAAAGAGCTTTTTGAAAATACTGCAGGATTTGAAAAAGAAGTTCTTGAATTATATAAAAAGAATCCAAAGAAAGCTCAGGAGAGATTAACCGAATATACACTAAAATGGGGAAACAAAGTTGTTGATTCTGCCTGGAAATTAGGCAACGATTTATGGACAAAATACGATGAGAAGTTTTAGTGTTTTCGTCTATAAATAATCTAATTATCAGTTGATTATGGAAGTTTTCAATTTTATTTGGGGTTTAATTACTCTAATAGGCAATTATGTTATTAATGTTAGTGAGGCAATTGAAGAATCTAAAAAACATTAATTGCAGTATGTCAGGTTTTTAGAGTGAATAGACAAAAAAAACATTCTATTATTTTTCAAATCCTTGGCATTTAAAAAAACCTATGTATATTTGCAGCGCTTTTCGAATAAAAAGAAATGCAAAATTCCTCTTTAGCTCAGTTGGTTAGAGCATCTGACTGTTAATCAGAGGGTCCTAGGTTCAAGTCCTAGAAGAGGAGCAAAAAGCAGTCCAATTTGGGCTGCTTTTTATTTTGTATCCAAAATAAAACATCTAATTCTTCTTCTGCAAAGGCAGATAAAATGAAAATCGGGAACCGGAATTTAGCTCCGATTTTACTTCAATATTGCCTTCCAGCTTTTCAATAAGTTTCTTGCAAATAAATAATCCTATACCCATTCCTTCGTATTGTCGAGCATCGGTATCATCTCCCACTCTAAATCTATCAAAAATAAAAGCCTGCTTTTCTTCCGGAATTCCTATGCCTGTATCGGCTACATAAAAATGATAGGCTTTGTTTTTATCGATTTTATCCAATCCAAAACTTATGCTGCCGCTATTTGTAAACTTTAAAGCATTACTTAGCAGATGAATGAAAATATGTTTAATTTTCTCTCCATCGGTATAAATTTCATGCTGAATAGAGCTGTTGTGAATTGCCATTATTTCGACATCTGTTTTGTTCTGCATTTGTTGGCGATTTATTATATTTTCATAAATATCGTTCATCAATTTTTCCAGTGAAAGCATTTCATTTACAATTTTTACCTCGCCTTTATGGAAAAGTGAAACCTCAAAAATACTATCTACAATTTGTAATAAATTGTTGCCACTTTTATGAATCATTTTAATTAATTGAAGGGTTTGCTCCTGTTCCATTTCCGTATCAATCTCAATAAGATTTGAAAATCCAATAATTGCATTTAATGGTGTTCTTAATTCATGACTCATGCTGGCCAAAAAGGCCGATTTAAGCCTATCGCTTTCCTGTGATTTTTCCAGTGCATTTAAAACATCTTCTTCTGCTTTTTTTCTTTCGATGTTCAAAGCTATTTGGTTAGTAATAATTTCCAGAGTTTCCTTATCATTATGAGTGTATGCGTTTTCATTTGTATAACTCTGAACAACAAATACTCCAATAACTTCATCTTCAATTTTAAGTGGTACGCCCAGCCATATTTTTGATGGAAGACCAATATGTTCAATTATTCCTTGTGACTCTAATTTCTTCATCTCCTTTTGATTTAAAAGAAGTGATTTTCGATTTCGTATAACTAATGAAGTTAAAGTTTTACCCACAGGGAGTTTTTGCGGCATATTCTTCATGTCGCGTAGAAATGGCAAAGTAATTTCATCATTATCAGCATCATAAAGAGCCAAAAAGAAATTAGAAGCATCGATAATAGAGCCTAATTCAACACTAACCGTTTTTATGGTTTCTTCTACATTTTTGGCCTTATTAGCCGCATTTGAAATATTGAGTAAGGTCTTTTGTATTTTTTCGTCACGTTTATTTTTTGTAATATCGACAAAAGAAACAAGAACCCGATTGAATTTTTCGCGATAAGGTGGTGGAATTGACAAGCTAAGAATTAAATGAGTTTCGTTTCCTTGATAATCCTGACTTGGAATTTCACTTGTGAAAGTAAAATTTCCTTCAGCTAAAGCGATTATCTCTTTTTTGAAAACAACTAATGTTTCCTCTGTAAAAAAGCTTGATAAATTTTCTAAAAGTTTTTCTTTGCTTCCTTCGCCATAAATCTCAACCATTCGCTTATTAACATCGATTACGCGAATCATTTTTACTAATTTATTTATTTCTTTGGGATTTTGAACAAAATACTCGTCCCAATCTTTGAGTCCGGCAGCAATAAGTTTATCAATATATATTTTTATTGCACTGAAATCCTCTATCATTATTGGTATTGCAGCATCTTTAAACAAACTACCGGCTTCTGCTTCGCTCTTTTGTAATAATTTTTCCGTTTCCTTTTGCTTAGAAATATCTTGGCATATTTCAATATTACAAATAATTTCATTTTTATCGTTGAAAACACTAAATGCTGATAAGTCGATATGTTTTGGCCCAAGTTTAGTATTACTAATCCATTCTCCCGATGATATCCTTTTCTCAGAAAGTTCTAAAGAAATAGCATTAAAAGCCTCTTGGCCTAAATGAATTGCAGGTGTTTGATTTTCAATTTCATAATCAGCAATAGCAGTCATTTTTTCATGAGCCGAATTTTGTTCCAGATAAAAGCCTTTTGAGTCGAAAATAGCAATTCCTTCTTTCGACTTTTCAATAATTTTTTTATATAGCTGCATTCTTTCTTTGATATGCGCATGGTCTTGCAAAACAGCCGCAACCAAAATGATACTAAGCAGCAAAATCAACAGAAATAAACGCAAATAAAATATTCCTTCTTCCGGAGTATTCCAAATCCAATCAGCGTTTGAATAAACTAAAACCCAAATGGATAACAGGCTAAGAATAAACGCAATAATCAGACTAATAAAGCGTCCAAATTGATAGGTAAAAAAAATAAATAACGGCAAAAACAAATAAGCCAGATTAAAACCCGCTTTAAAAATTAATGCGGCCACTATAGCAAACAATGTTAATAATGTAAATAATTCAGGAAGCTGATTTATTTTAAAATTAGAAATATCAGGCATTCGCCAACTTAAAATTAAAGGAACAATTAAAATTATTCCAAGCGCATGGCTTAACCAATAATTTAGTAGTGCTTCTATAAAATAACTATTTTCCTTGCTTATGAAAACAGAAGAAAATGTACCTACAAATGCTGCTAAAAAACTAACGAAGAAAGCAATTAGTACAATAAAACTTACGGCTGATTGAATTGTTGAAAATATCGATTTTAAACCGATAAGCTTACGAATAAGATATACACCAAATACAGCTTCCAAAGTATTTATAGAAGCATTTATAACAGCAATATAAATTTGAGATAAGCTATTTATTTGAACACTATCTAATTCAATATGTGATATATAAGCAAAGAAAGCACCTATAAAAATAGCCGGCCAAACACGATAACCAAAAGCATAAACCACTATAAAACCAACGCCAGAAGCAAACCAAATTGCTGAAATACTATTATCCTCAACTGTAAACAACAAACTAAAAAACGCGCTTAAAAAGTAGGCAGATACAACAAATAGAAACCAAACAAAATATTGCTTCGATAAAAAGTGCTGTATTTCAAACTTGTTTAGAGCACATTTAGCAGCAAAGCTTTTTGTATCCGGGAAAAGAGGTTTAAACTTATCCATTTCAAATGCTTTTGTTAATAACCATTAAGAAAAACACTAAGATACAAAAAAACCAATCTGTTAATAATCGGCTGTATTTAAATCATTCTTTAAGAAAACATAGTCTTATATTGCTTAAAATGAGCTTTATAATAGCTTTTGGATGAAAGACTATTAATTACTCGTTTTCGAGTTGTACTATCAAAGAAAAAAAGAACAAACGTTTTTAGATAGCGATAAATGCGGAAAACGATATAATAGATAATTCGCCCTGTAAAAGCTAAGTTTGGATATTTCAAAATAAATTCAATTTTCCAAAGATGACGTTTTGCTTTTCGATTTGCTTCGAAGGATAAACTTTCGGGATAATCAAATAAATCAGCAGAAAGCGCGAGATAAGTGTTAATTGTATGAAATTGCTGACCATAAGATTTGCATATATCCAAAGGGTTTTTTCTTTTTGATAAAAGCATCAAATCGTAGCTCTGGCGTAAAAAGATTCTTAACATCGATTTTCCGCTATCGTTTAACTGAACATTGAAAATATTATTCAAAATCAAATCCGAATCGGATAAAACAAAAGCTCCTTTCAACGATTTGGATTCTTTAATATTATTTCGTATATAGTTCCAATTAAATAATTTATGGTATTTACCTTTCAGTAATTTGCCATGAACTTCAACCGCTGCAATTTCATTTTGATGTACCAAACGCGGTAAATGTTTTCCTTCACCTATTTCTGCTTTGGCATAATCACTTAATGTTGTATATCCATTTTCGATTAAAAGATGATATGCCATATACGCTTCTTCCTCTTCTAAAATAAAATCGATATCGCCAATCATTCTCTCGGCAATATCTTGGTACAAGCCATCAATTAAATGAGCTGTGCCTTTTAAGAAAACAGGTTTTATGTTATTGTCGTTTAGTAATTTGGTAAGATTTTTTATCTGATTGATAATACTTTGGTTACGCTCACGATTCAAATTAGTTATCTCTTCCAGATGAGCAATTAAATCTTCAGGAAGCTCATCCAAAAGATAATTCCTCTTTAAATTAAGATAAAGCGGAGGTATCATAAAATGATTACTGCTCTGATATACAAACGAATTCCAGCTAAGTTTTCCGGATTGTAATACTTCTCTAATTGATGAAGCTCTTTCAGGATGATTACTCAACGATAAACATTTACCTACAAACCAAAGTGTTTCTTTATTGTTCATTATAATCATTATGAATTTTATTATACAACAAAAATAATATAAGGCATCACTATTAACTCGAAGAAAACCAATTATTTTCCTAATGTTAATAATGTGTTCTGCTACCTAACATTTTTTACTTTTTATTTTAAACGCAACGTTCGCAGAGCTTTACGCTAAGGACGCAAAGATATTTATTATTGATAATTAACACTTTGCGCTCTTTGCGAATTTCCTTAGCGTTCTTTGCGTTTAAGTTTAATTTTTTTATAATTTGCATTTTATAATCCTGACCGACAATAAATCAGTCATGTGTAAGCAACCCATTGACAGCCACCAACATTTTCTCATTATCAGAATAACGCAAACTATAAGCAGGCAAATCGGCTATCCAATCCATAAAAAAGCGCGCATTTTCTTCTTCAGGCGATAGCCATGAATCAACAACCAAATATTGAAAAGCTTTGTGCTTGTCAAGTTCTTGTAGCTCAAAATCGACTTCATCAGTATATTTTACAAAAACCAAAGCTTTTACATTTTTTGATGAATTATTTTCAAAAACTTCCGGCGCTAAATAACGTACTGTTTTATTCATTGCTTTCAATTCGTATTCTTTTGCTTTTTGAAGTTCTGGAAAGCGCTTGCTTAAAAACTCTAACGACTGCTTTTTAACCGATATGGCGGCAGGAAAAGCAAGTGCGCGACCCAGATTGTCGATAGGAACAAAATCGTCTGCAATAAGCGATAAACCACTTGCCAAACAAATAGCCGAAGCGGTGCTTTTTCCATTTCCCGAATCGCCTAAAAACAAAATACTATTTTGCTCATTTCCAATTGCCGAAGCATGCAAAACGCCAAGCCAGTCTTTTTCTGTTTTTGAATAGGCTTTATTAAGCAAAGCCATATATATCTGACCTTTAAACAGATGCTCTTCATTTTTATTCCACGACCCAATATTTTCATTCTCAAGATTTAGGACATATTTTCCATTGTTAAAAAACAGTTTTAATTGATAAGCTGACGAATTAGAATTGGAAGTTTCCAAATGCGCAAATAAAGGATGAAGCATGGTTTCTATTTTTGCATCGCCGTAAGAAAAGTTAAAACCAAATCCGTTAAAACGATAATTCTTAGAACTATAAAATGAATCGGGAACTTTTATTTGTGATAATTTATTTTCTTTAGCAGGTTTTTCTTTTTTAAGTAATTGAACAGATGTAAGTTGATGAATTTCTTGAACGGTTTTACTTGCTTCTTCAGCAGTAAGATGAAATTGTTTAACACACCATATCACAACCTCATCTATTGATTTTGTTTGCTGTAGCTTCTCAAAAACAGCAAAAACATTCTTATCTAATTGTATATAACTATTAGTGTTTTTAAACCAAAGCCATTTTTTGTTTTCAACGTCTTTTACCAGATAATCTGCCATAGTAGTATAAAAAATTAGGGCTCTAAAATAAGTATTCCGGAGCCCTAAACAAAAATAATTTGAGATTATTCTCTTTTACGTCTTGGATATATTGGCCCAGTTGATCCAGCCTGAGCAGCTTTAGGACTTAGAAGCACCATAGTTCCCAATGCCGTAAAAGCAGCATAAGTTCCAATTTTCTTCAGAGCATCTTTTCTCGTAATCCCTTTTTTATCTTGTAGTTTTATTTTCTTGTTTTTCATGTCTATAAATTTTATGGTTCGTGCAATCTATTTAAGCCAGGCAAATTTTTGTGTAAATGTTCCCTGTTCGTTGCTGATTTTTACAATGTAAATACCTGCTTCTTCATTAAATTGAACAAGATTCTCTGAGCTTTGTTTTAAATTAACAATAGCTACTTGCTTACCTGTTATGCTATAGATATGAGCAATTGTATTAGCATTGGCTTCGCCACGAATTACAATTTGATTATTATTTGGACGAGTAAATACTCTGAAAAGATTATCTAATTCCAAATCATCAATATTTAAAGCCGACTCAATAGATGTACGAATATAGAAGCGGCCTGCGTCTTTACTGTCGCTTGCAAGTTGAACGCTATACTCAGCATTTTCATCACTTAAATTTGTAAATACACTTAAAGTTCTATCTTCTAAAACAACAAAATATTCTTCAGGTAAATTAATGCTTTGAGCAGTAAATTTTACAATATCACCTGCTTTTGCATTTAAACCTATCGGAACCACAAGTTCTGAATAATCTGTTGGCAAACACTGAATTCCAAAATCAATTCCATTATCTTCAACCAAACGAGAATACAATGCAAAAGACGAGCTCTTCATTATTCCTGCATCATATCCAACATCAAGGCCACGGCTCATGGTTTCTTTATAAGCAATTTGCGTTGAGATTTTTGTATTGTTTTTTTCAACATTTAACACAATACTTGTCCATGGAATTTCATCTGATTTAAAAGCTATGCCTGTTTGATGACTTTGCATTGCAGTAGTCATTTGAAATTTAGTTGCAATTGCAGGATTAACCGATTTAACAAAGAAACCTTGTCCTGCTTGTAAGTAATTCTGACTTAAAGTAACTTCAGGAGTTCCACCAAAATGATTTATAATTACATAAGCACTTCCATTCCAAATATACAAAGCTTCATAACTATCGTGCAAAACTGCAGTATTGTTAGCTATTAAATTAGCTACACCACCCTCATTATTTGCAGCAATGGCACTAGTAAACGGATTACTTAATAAGTTCCATCCATATCCTAATTCCCCTTTAGTTAAAGTAACCTCTACGTTAGCATTATTAGGAGTTCCTGTTAAATTAACTGTGCCACTTGCGCTGCGTTTTGTTGCATATCCTTGTCCTAAAACTATATTACCACTAGTTGCAGAAGTGTAAAGACTGCTCCATGCTTCCGGACTTTCCACATAATGTTTCATGCTATAATTTCCAGCATTTAATTCAATGGAATTATCTACATTAGTTAAAAAGCTATTAATAGTCTGATCTTCAATGGGTGAACCAAGCATATGAAAGTTAGCATCAGGAATATAGCGTTGATAAGTAAAAGTACCTGCGCCACTATAAGTTCCACTAATAATTAATGAGCCGCTGTTTGAAGCATCTGATTGAACAACAATAGAGCTACCTGCTGTATTTGTAAGTGTACCTGATACAGTTAGCTGTTTGTTGCTTTCGAATGTTACACCTGCCGCATTATCAACGGTTAAATTATTTACGGTTGTTGGTAATAATGCTCCAGTTACCTGAGAAGTGGAACCATTAAAAGTATAGTTTGCTGCTGTACTTAATGTTTTTGTTCCGCTCACGGTAATAGAACCATTGATACCAGTAGCTATTGCTGTTTTATAAGTAGCTCCTGAGGCTAGATTAAAGGAACCAGAACCTGAAATAACATAAGTACTACAATCGAGGATTCCGTTTACATTTAAAGTGCCATTATTTGTATAACCAATCCCTAATGCCAAATTGCCACCATTATCTATTGTTACAATATATGTTGATGGTATTGTTATTGTAGCGCCAATAGTAACTGTTTTCCCTGAAGTAACTGTAAATCCGCGAACGTTTGGATTACTATTTGCTGGGATAAAATTAACAGAAGGAGATCCTCCAGTGAAACGAATATTATTGGTTTGGTTACTGAACCCTATTAGAGTTGTTATAGAACCACCTATATTAATATTTGTGGTTGCCCCAGTAGCTGAAGTGGATCCTGACATTGTGCCAGAGCCTGTTATGTTACCAATTATGTTTATTGTTTGAGTTCCGGCTCCACTTGAGCCCCGAAATTCAGCACCGCTTTCAATTGAAACATTTCCTGCAATATTCAATGTATTTGTACCACCTGCTCCAGCACCAAATATACCTGACATAACAATTAAATCACCATTTATAACAAGGATATTGGTTCCTGTTCCAATACTTTTTGTTGCGTTCACATTATAGTTAAAAGTACCATAACTAGGAGTTAAGTCTTGTTCCCATGTTTGGAATTCAAATACAGAGGTAGAGGCGAAATCATAATTGGCTGATATTGTACCAGATGTGCGTTGAGGAATTGCACTTGAACTATTATGAATGTATTTCCCAGAACCTGACATTTTAAAAACATCTGTAGATTTATCCAACATTATTCCTCTTGTAGGACTAGTAGATTGATTGGATAAAATGCCCCCATCCGTTATGTGCAGGGCAGTAGCACCACCACCACTAACAGTTAAAATATTTAAAGTTGCAGTTGAAACTATAAGTGTTATGGTATTTACATTTCCCGAATATCCTATTTGAAGCGATTTAACTGTTATAGTAGAAGCACTAGCATCTATAGTTACAGTGTAACTTCCGCTAACATTTGTATTGTCTAAGACAACATCACTAGCGCTAATTGGTAATGCGTCTCCAACCCAATTTGTTGCAGTTGACCATAACCCATCTCCTGCTGTTCCTTTCCAGTAAGTCTGCCCCTTCACCCATCCCGAGCAAAAAAGCATAATCAGGCCAATAAAAATTAGCCTCTTAAAAAGTAAAAAACTCTTCATAATCGATAATTTTAAGTAAATAATAATTTAATTTTACGTCTATATGCCTAATAACTAGCGCAAGATAAGATAATTATCTAATATCACAAAATATTGTTAATAAATATATTTGGAAAATAGATATAAAATGTTATAGCTACAGTACTATTAAAGCAAAATGGGATTATTCTGTGGGGAGAAATATTGTTTGAAAAACGGATTTCCGTCGTAATAAAAGCTTATTTATTAATGATAAGATTCGCTTTAATGCTTTCTACTGTCCTAAAGCTTCTGCCATCAGCTGAGTATATTTTACAATATTCTCAACATAACTCAAAAGAGCTTTTGCATCTTCATTATTATCATCAAAAAGAGTTGAATTTTCAAGCATTTGCTCGTACATATTTATAGCCAATATATCGGAATAAAGAGCTTGTTTGGCAAAAGCATTTATATTTAATGCTTTCCAGACAACATCTTTAAAAAGTAAATCGTATTTAAAACCCGGGAAGTAAAATTGTCCTTCTAAAATCCATTGTTTTAGACCAAAGGTTTTTTGGTTAATTTGCTCAATATCAATAGAAAGTTGTGGGAAAAGTCTTGATATGTCTTCTAAAATTGATGCCAGATATTCTTTATCAAAAACTATTATTTGAGGTGAAGTTGATAAAAGTTTTATCAAACTCTCCACAAAATCTTGGTAATCGATACAAGTGCCGGAAAACAAGTATTTCACATTAATTTCGGCAGAAACAACCGAATATGCAAGTAATTGATTTTGATAAGGTTTTGTGCCTGCGCATCTAGGAATTGCAGATTGTCGAGCAAGAAAACCAAAATAAATTGTATTATTTGGCAATGTAGAAAGAATGGATTTTAAATTATCTGAAACAAAAGGTTTGTTTAAAATAAGGCTGTCTATTTGCTTTTCGACCAAAGGATTAGACGGGTTTTGAGTTTTCAATTCATCAAGACTTAAGATGCCTTTGTTTAACATTTCTGTTCTTTCTGTTTCGTTTAATGCCGGAATTTTGAATAAATCTGTTGATTTTGATTTCCAACAAAAACCAATAAAATCACATTTATATGGATTTAAACAATGAGCTCCAACTTCTATTTTTGGCGAATGTGATTCGGTTAAAATCTGCAATTCGTTTTCGATCTCGTTAGCAATCTGAGATTGCATATTCTTAACTTCTGTACTTACATCTTGCTTAATAAAATACGACTGCAAATCTATTTCATTTTCAGTTAGTTGAATATAGTTTTCGTTAACATAAATCAAGGAAAAAGATGCCAAATCCAATCCGCTTTGAGTAATTACGTAATACTGCAAAGCGGCATCGGTAAAATAAGTTTCTGAAAGTTTGCGCGAACTTTTTGCTTCATAAGCTTCCCAGCCTTTTTCTGTTTTCACCAAAATATCTAGCATTATAAGCACTTTATTAAATTGGAAAGTTGCTTCGTAAATTATTTTTTGGCCTTCGGCAATTAGTTCCTGAGTGTGGATAACGGATTTTTGATATTGTGATGGTGATTTTGGGGAAACATCAATTCCTCCCGTAAAAAGCTGCTGAGCCATTTCACCAACTTTATGGCCTCGCTTAAATTTGGCTAATTGTTCGGCGCTTAATTTATCGCGAAGAAAAGGACGTTTTTTATGAAGATAAAGCGATTTTAAACATTGATGTCCTTTTATAAAAGTTGATTTTGAGAGGATATGTTTTTCCATATTTATTTCTTTTTTGACTTCATTTTTGGCTCGCAAAGTCGCGAAGACGCGAAGGAAAATAGACCCAATAAATCTTGGCGGCTTGGCGGCTTAGCGTGAAATAATAACATATAAAGAAATTAAAGATCAGGAATTTATTTTCTTGCCAAATTGATGAAAGAATAGTCATATTCGTTCATTTCAGTAGCAGAGCGTTTTTCTTCGCTTTCTATTATCCAGTCTTCCATATTTATTTCAGGAAAAAACACATCAGCATCAAAACTTTGATGAACGCGAGTTAAATAAATTCGTTTGGCAAAAGGTAATAATGCTTTATATAAATGGCCTCCACCAATAACAAAATGTTCTTCTGAATCGGATTGATATTTATCTAGAATATCTTGTATAGAATTGATTACGATGCAATTAGGCAAGCTTTTATTTTTGTCTTTAGTCAGCACAACATTTGTTCTGTTCGGTAAAGCTCCTTTTGGCAACGACTCAAAAGTTTTCCTGCCCATTATTATGGTATGACCTGTTGTTAAAGATTTAAATCGTTTTAAATCGTCTGACAAATGCCAAATCAGGTCATTGTTTTTTCCTATGGCGCCGTTTTCGGCTATTGCAACAATTATAGAAATCATAAACTATCAAATCTCCTTTTAAGTGTTCGTTTTTGTCTTTTTCTTAGTGTTACTTTGTGCCTCCTTAGTGCGACTTTGTGGTTTGTATTTTTACCACAAAGAAAACACTAAGGAAATCACAAAGGATCACAAAGGTAATTAATTTGAATGTTGCTTTTGAAAGAAACTAATCTTCTCGCATTTCACCTTTTAAATTCTTTTCCATCAGCCTTTTGGCTTCTTGGTTAGAAATATCCATTCCAAGCACTAGCATTAGTTTTGTAAGTGCCGCTTCCATTGTCATATCTTTTCCGTTTATCAAACCCATATTGGCCAAATCGAGACTGGTTTCGTATTTGCCCATTTCTACTGAACCGCCACGGCATTGCGAAATATTCACAATTAGAATGCCTTCTTCAAGAGCAGCTTTTAATGCATCTAAAAACCACTTTTCGGTAGGTGCATTTCCGGCGCCATAAGTTTCTAAAATAACACCTTTCAATCCATCAATGGAAAGGATTGCTTTGACTGTTTTAGGACAAATTCCGGGAAATAATCGTAATACAACAATATTATTATCTAGTTTAGTGTGGATTTTTAATCGCTTAAAATTGGGTTTTAAAATGCTCTGCTCGTGATACTTAATATAAACACCAACATTTGCCAGTGTTGGATAATTTACCGATTTAAATGCATCGAAATTCTCAGCATTAAATTTATGTGTGCGATTACCGCGAAAAAGTTGATTTTCAAAATAAATACATACTTCAGGAATCATTGGAATATCATCGGATTTGGCGCCTGCAATTTCAAGACTGGAAATAAAATTATCGCGTCCATCAGTTCTAATCATTCCCAAAGGCAATTGAGAACCTGTTATTACAACAGGTTTATTCAAATTATCGAGCATAAAACTTAGCGCCGAAGCTGTATAACTCATAGTATCAGTGCCATGCAGAATAACAAAGCCATCGTATTTTTCGTAGTTCTCTGAAATAACTTCAACTAGTTTTACCCAATAATCAGGATTAATATTTGAAGAATCAATAATCGGAACGAAAGAATATGAATCGATTTTAAACTTAAACAATTCTAATGAAGGCATATAATTGTAAAGCTCATTGAAATTAAATGGACGAAGAGAACCTGTTTCAGGATCTTTAAACATTCCGATAGTTCCTCCGGTATAAATTACCAATATGGCAGCTCTCGTTTCCATGGATTTTATTTACAAATTGAATAATTCTTTTGCATTTTGTGTGGTTATTTCAGCAATTTCCGAAACAGAAACACCTTTAGCATCAGCTAATTTCTGAGCAATTAAAGGAATATAAGCCGGTTGATTGCGTTTGCCGCGATATGGAATAGGAGCTAAATATGGAGCATCTGTTTCTAATATAAAATGCTTTAAATCAATGTTTTTTATCTGCTCTGCTAAACCTGAATTTTTAAATGTTATCACGCCACCTATTCCTAATTTAAAACCGTATTCGTTGATGATTTTCTGAGCTTGTTTTTCCGTTCCTGTAAAGCAATGAAAAACACCTTTTAACTCAGGACTATTAAGCTTATCTAAAAGTGTAAATAATTCATCGAATGAATCGCGCGAATGAATAACAATCGGGAGATTGTATTTTTTGGCTAAATTAACTTGAAAACGAAAAGCTTCTTCCTGCTCGGCAAAAAAAGATTTATCCCAATACAAATCGATGCCAATTTCGCCAATGGCGATAAATGAATTTTCTTTCAGCAGTTTCTCCACAATAGCTAATTCATCTTCAACATTTTCTTTAACCGATGTTGGATGTAAACCCATCATTGGTAAGCAGTTATCGGGATAAGCCTGACAAAGTCTGAGCATTGAATCTATTGTATTACTATCTACATTTGGAAGTAATATTTTATGTACACCTTCATTTATTGCTCTCTCAACTATTTTTGATCGGTCGTTGTCAAAATCAGATAAATAAATATGGCTGTGAGTATCGATAAAAGTCATTGCGCAAAGATATTTCTTTTCTATTTAAATTTGTAGAACTTCTTGATAATTACGTTTTGTACAACATCTACGATGTATTTGACTTTTATGTAGATTTTTTGCTACAATACTTTATGCCCTACGGGCAAAAATTCCACACTAATCCTATTGCAAATTGCAAGCTTTTATTATTTGACTTATGCATTAATTTTTTTTCTACAATACTTATTGACTTATGGGCAAATATAGTATGTATAAAAGTTGAAAATACATCGTAGATGTTTTAGTATTGTAGGACAGCGTTAAAAGTACATTCACTTTCCGCGTAGCGGATAAACTTTCATTTTCCCAACTCCTAATTGATTGTTATTCTCATAAACAAATAAAAATCAACGAAAAAATCACTTTCTTTTTATTCGCAAAACAATCTCATCTTCATATATTTTTAAATCGATATCCTCTGCTTTCCAAGGCAATTCCTTTCCTGTTTGAATAGAATATAAACCTGATAAAAATGAATGTGCATCTTGCAGAAGTTTATTATACTCAATATTTCCAATAGGAATTCTTATTGAAGAAGCAGAAATCTTTTTTATTCTTGGAGATTCAAAAGCTTTATGTTCCTCACCGCTTAAACTAATTTGCTTATTTTCATCACCTAATGGAAAAAGCAAAATTTGACCCGACGTTTCTTTTCTTTGATCAATATTTCTTTCACGCAGCAAACTTTGCAGCTTAATTTTTAATTTGCTTTGAGCTTCTCGACTAAGCTCTGCTTCATCATCATCTTGCTTCAATAAGAAGACAATTTCATCAAAGATTGAAAGCTTTTCTTCTTTAAGCTGATACAATCCATACTCAATAGAATCTTTGTTTAAAAAATGAACTACTGCGGGAGGATGAGCAGCGCTTTGTTGCTGTAAGTAGGTATATCGTTTTTCGACTGCTTTCTGATTGAAACTCAAATCATAATAAATCAATATATCAGCTATCGGAAGATGCTCAAAAAGACCTTCTTGCAAAAGTAAAACAGCAGATTTTTGACTTTGCTCAAACCGATTGAAAATATTTTTTATATCACCTTCATTTAGAGTTGAGTAAAGTAATTCGGCAGAAACTCTATTTTCTTTAAAAAAGCGAATAAGTTGTTTGCGGCTTTCTTCTTTTTCTGCAAAAACAATAATTTTTTTTGACTCAACAGCAATATTTATTTTTTCCAATAAAAAATGTTTAAATTCTTTGAATTTGGCAGTGTTTTCCTGTGTTTTATTCGATAAAAGCACCTGAGAAGCCAGATTTTTCATTTGAAGCAATTGTTGAGCAATATTTTGCCAGTCGAATTTGGTTTTCAGTTTTTTATTAAGAAGATATAATGCTTCTTCAACGTTTTTTTGTTGCCTTATTTGCAGTTGCTCGCTAAAATTTACAGGAACAATCAAACGGTTAATTTTCTGAAGCTGATTAATAATATCTTCTTTTTCTCGCCTCAGCATAATAGACGGTATTCTTTTGGCGATATTTTCCTGATTATAAT
>CAZTST010000040.1:16111-18671 GCA_964616585.1 uncultured Draconibacterium sp. | reverse complement strand
AAGAAATTGAACTTAATCAGTTTCTTGAAAATGAAGGAATAGAATCATTAGAAACAGATTTAGGCGAATATATAGTTCAGCTTGCCAACGAAAAACCTTATCATATTGTTACTCCGGCAATGCATAAATCTAAAGAAGATATTGCTCTTTTATTTCATGAAAAGATGGGTTGGGACGAAGGTTTAAGTCCTGAAGAAATTACTGCTAAAGTTCGTATTATACTGCGTGATAAGTTTTATAAAGCTGATGCAGGAATCACTGGAGCAAATTTTTTAATTGCAGATACAGGTTCTGTCGCCTTAACAGAAAATGAAGGAAATGGTGTTTTAAGTATGTCGATGCCACCTATTCATATTGCCATTGTGGGAATAGAAAAAGTTATTCCAAGTATAAACGATTTGGATCTTTTCTGGCCTCTTTTGAGTAGTCATGGAACAGGTCAACGTATGACAGTTTATAACAGCATTATCAACGGTCCAAGAAAAACTGGCGAAATAGATGGTTCGTTGCATACTTATGTTATTCTTATTGATAATAAACGTAGTCAATTACTTAAGCAGGAAGAACAAAGAGTTGCTTTAGCTTGTATTCGTTGTGGTGCTTGTTTGAATGCCTGTCCGGTATATAAAAATATTGGTGGACATACATATGAAACAACATATAGCGGACCTATTGGTTCGGTTATTTCGCCCTGGTTATTGGATATGGAAAATTATAAACATTTGAGCTTTGCTTCAACTCTTTGTGGTGCCTGCACAGATGTTTGTCCTGTTAAAATTCCTTTGCACGATTTATTGTTATTAAATAGACGAGATGCTGTAAATCAAAAACATACAACATCAATGGAAAGAATATTAGTTAAAGGAAGCAGCACATTTTTATTGAAACGAAAGTGGATTGATTTTTTTAGCAGTAAAACGAAACATTTTTTCATTTCATTTTTTATTAAAAAAGTTTGGGGAAATAATAGAAAATTTCCACTATTTGCAGAAAAATCGTTTCACGATGAATGGCTGGAAAAAAATTAAAACTGATTAGCTTTTTTGCTTTTTAAAAACTCTATTTACCCAACGAGGTAAAATAATTGCCCCAATGAAAAGATATGGATAATAAGAAATTAATCGCCAAAGTAGCGCCATTGGAATTACCCAGTTTAGGTTAGGGATAAGATCGCCTAAAAAATCACTGAAAAATATTTCGGCCAAACCGCTACCACCGGGCGTTGGACTAACAAGGAGTAATATCCACATAGTTAATTGTCGGGCATATATTAAAAAATGTTCACGCAGTTCCAAACTATCAATAAAGAAAGCCATAAACATAAAATTTACTACTGAATAGCGACCGATCCATGAAAAAGTAGTAGCAGTAAATGACTTAAACCAAAACATAAAGTTCTTGGTTTTAAACCACTTAGAAGCTTCTATCAATTGATCTGACATATGACAAACATTATCTTGCCATCGTTTTATTAGAGGAAAACGAAATAGCCATTTTAAAATACTTTTAATAATATAGGGATTGATAAAAATGGCATACGCAAGTAATAAAGTATATAAAAATATTAATCCATACCCTATCCAAAAATAATATTTGAGTTGATTTAGGTGTATCAAATCTTGAGCAGGAAATATTGTGTTTCCAAAAATAATTAACAAAATAGGAATTGCCAGAATAAAAAATAATTCGTCTAAAAAAATTGCAACGAGAACTACAGCTGTGCTTTCACCGGCACTTAATTTCTCTTTATAAAGAAAATAAATTGCAGGTGCTGTTCCACCAACTACCGATGGTGATATAGCTGAACTAAATTCCCATAACATTATAATTTCAAAAGCCTGCCGCCAACTAAGTTTTTGATCGGTTAGAATTTTGATACGAACGATATAAGCAAAATCGCGCACCAGCATCATTAAAATAGATATGAAAATCCATAATGCTGCTGCTTTTGACCATTGAAAAAAGGAAAAACTTTCTACATTAATATTTCTAAAAAGCATATAAGCAGCTACTGCTAAGCCAATTGCAATTGGGAGAATAATGCGCTTGGGTTTTAAGGCATTTAATATTTTTTTACTGTTTTCTATTTTTAATTTTCGCATGCTTATTACAAATATACTTATAGCTATAATTATTTCTAGAATTACAAATTTATTCCTAACTTCTTATTATAAATATTTTGGTGTAATATAGTGAATTGGTGGCATAATTTTTTTCGCCACTAAAGCTCAAAAAACACCAAAAAAGCACTAAAATTTTTAAGCTAAGCAATTTTAAAAAAGAAATTTTTCGGTTTCTAATAAAAAATTGAATTTATGATAAAGCTAGAATTGACTATTTTCTTATAATTGTTCAAAAAATGCATGTAAATCGTCTTTTTTTCTATGTGAAACTTCAAACCTCAAATCGCCTCTCATTATTGCATAACCACCATCCATTTTTTCGTAACGTTCGAGATATTTAAGATTGATTAGGTGTGAACGATGAATACGCATAAAGTTATAATCAAGAAGAATGTTTTCAAATTCTTTTAGTGTTTTTGAAACAATAATTGTTTTTC
>CAZTST010000040.1:11271-16101 GCA_964616585.1 uncultured Draconibacterium sp. | reverse complement strand
CAAGAAGAAAAAATGAGTATAATTTCTGTCACTGGTTAGTGCAACTACTTCTTTAATAGGAATTACAAAAATATTTTCAGTTGTTCTTAAAACTATTTTTTTATCATCGCCATTGTGGTTTTGCATATTGGATAATAGAGTTTCAATCTGAACATCCATATTGTTGGGAAGACTCGCATGATGCAAATCTTTAATTTTACTAATTGCATTTATAAGTTCTTCAGGTTCAATGGGTTTGAGAAGATAGTCGATAGCGCTAAACTTAAAAGCTCTAATAGCGTATTCCTCAAAAGCAGTGATAAATATTACCTTAAAATTTATTTTACCATAGCGAACCAGTAAATCGAATCCCGAACCATCAGGCATTTTAATATCGAGTAAGACTAAATCGGGTTTAAGCTCTTTTATAGCTTCAATTCCTGATTGCACATTTTTTGCTTGTCCAATTACCTGAACATCATCTTTGCAATATATCTCAAGTAATGCCTGAATGGTTTCACGAGCCCTAATTTCGTCATCAATAATTAGTGTGCGAATCATGTTTAATGATTTTTTCAAATGTACTAAATTATTCTCATATACCGTTATGCCACAGTCATTTTTAACTGTTAACATCTTTTAAACCTTTGTTTTATTTGATTTAAGCGAATATGTGTTCCTTTGTAAAAAGCAAAAATATACTCAATGAACGTTGAAGCGCAACAGTTTTATCAAAACGAATTTGATGCCATTTTAAAAAAAATAGAACGATTAGCACAACAAATAAAGAATTATTCCCGCCTTAGGCTGATATGGTTTTTGTTGGGTATTGCGACAATTTATTTTGCTTCTACTACAACTTTGTTTGTGGTTGGTTTTTTACTTTTATTTTTTTTGATTTCTTTTTTAGTAATTGCAGTCATGCACGATCGTTTAATCGATAAAAAGAAAGAATCAACTGTTTTTTTGAATTTATATCGTGATGAACTGGACGCTTTAAAAGGTAATTTTTCTTCATTTTACGAGGGAAAAGAGTTTGTTGAAGGCCATCATCCATTTTCCGGTGATTTAGATTTATTTGGAAAAGAAAGTGTTTTTCAAATGCTTAATCGAACTTTTTCTAAAGCGGGAATAGATTATTTAGCGAATGTATTAAATACTTTATGTTATGATGTTGATAAAATACTTTTGCGGCAAGAAGCGGTAAATGAGCTTAGTGAAAAAGCAAATTGGTTAAATAATTTCAGAACTTTAGGATTGTTAGCATTTACAAAGGAATCCGCTTTTTCGCCTGACCCAAATTTGCTCGCTAAAACTTTACCGCAATGGATTAATCGTAAATCTATTTTTAATAATAGATTGTTTAAATACGTGCAATTTGTTCTTCCTTTACTTTCGCTTACTATTTTTGTTTTGTTTTTGATGGGCACAATTTCATCGTCAGTATTTGTTTTATATTTAATTATAACTCTGGGATTTACGGGTTTATATTCAAAACAAATAAATCAACAGCATCAGGAATTGAGCAAACAAAGTGATACTTTATTTCGTTTTCAAAAATTAATCAACCATATAGAAATGACTGAATTTGAAAGTGATGGGCTTCTCAAAATTCAAAGTAAATTTATATGCAGAGATGAATCTGCCGGTGTTGCGCTTAAAAAACTTGGTAGAATAATGCAGGCTTTTGATACAAGATTAAATATAATTGTATGGCCTATTTTGAATTATTTTTTACTTTGGGATATTCGTCAAAGTATTCGTTTGGAGGAATGGAAAAAAGAGTTTAACGAATTGCCTTCAAAAGTGTTCGATGCTATAGCTGAAATGGAAATGCTGGTAAGTTTTGCGACATTCTATTTTAATCGTTCAGATTTAATTTTCCCCGAAATTGTTGATAATGAATTTCATATAGAAGGCAAAGATTTAGGACATCCTTTAATGAAGTCAAGTATTCGTGTTGATAATGATGTTCTGTTTTCTGCTAAGAAACAATTTGTTGTTATTACCGGAGCTAATATGGCCGGTAAAAGCACTTATTTACGTACAGTAGGTGTAAATATAGTTTTAGCTTTGGCCGGCGCTCCTGTTTGTGCTAAACTATTTAAAACAAGCATATTACAACCATTTACCAGTATTAAAACGAGCGATTCTTTATCTAATAATGAATCATATTTTTATGCTGAACTACTTCGTCTTCAAAGAATTATAGAAGCCCTTAAAACAGGAAAATCTTATTTTATTATTTTAGATGAAATTTTAAAAGGAACAAATTCTAAAGATAAGGAGCAAGGTTCAAAAGCTCTTGTTAAACAATTGATAGGATTAAATGCCGCCGGAATTATTGCCACACACGATTTGCAATTGGCCGAACTGAGTAAAAGTTTTCCGGAGAATATCAATACTTCTTGTTTTGAAGTTGATATAAAAAATGATCAGCTAGTTTTTGATTATAAGCTTAGAAAAGGAGTTTCGCAAAATCTTAATGCTACTTTCTTAATGAAAAAGATGGGAATTAGTTGATATTTACATATTTAGCTTTCCATTTCCATATTGATAATATTTTGAATTTCTGTATAATTATTTTGCATACTCTTAAGCAGGGCAAATTGGTTTTTCGCTCTAACTAAATTGTGTGTTGCATAATTTGTTTTAAAATAAATATCCTTATTGAGATAATCTGTTAAAAATCTTAGTCCCATTATAAATACCATATATTTTACGCCTAATGATAAATGCTTTATTTCCTCTTCTGATAAAATACTTTTACAAGAATTTAGAAATCCTTTTGTAAATGCTTTAAAGTTTTGGGGAAGGAAATATACTTTTTCAAGGTCGGCCTCATCTTCTTCGGCTGAAGAACAAATTGTTCGCACCGAATCGCCAAAATCGTAATGCACCAAACCGGGCATTAGTGTATCTAAATCTATTACAGTCAATCCATTATCATTTTTATCAAACAGTGCATTTGATAGTTTAGTATCGTTATGCGTTGCTCTTAATGGAAGTATTCCTTTGTTTTTTAGATAATGAAGAACACGCATTTCTTCTATATTATTATTTACCATTTCAATATAATCCTTTGCTAATGTCAATCTTTCGTCACTTGCCTGTTTAATTGAATTTTTGAATTTAGCAAGACGATGATTAATATCATGGAAAAGTGAAATAGTTTCTGATAGCTTATCAGAATCAAAATCGTTAAGCAAATAAAAAAATTGTCCAAACAACGCACCTGCTTCTTTTGCGATTTTAATATTAGGCGCTTTCGTATAAACCTGACTGTTTGGTATAAAAACCATTAAATTCCAATAGTCTTTATTGTCGTCAATGAAATAATAATCGCCTGATATTGTGTATATTAACCGTACAATATTTACCTTTTCCTTATCGGCTGCTTTTTCGCGAAGAAAGTTAGTTATCAGAATTTTATTATGAATTAATTCAGGAATATTTTTAAACACATTAGAATTAATTTTCTGCAAAATATAATCCGATGCTGTTGTTTCTGATGTTCTAATTAGATATGTAAGATTTATATGACCACTTTTTATAGATTCTGCGTAATTGAAAATACCTTCATGCTTAAACTGATTGAATATTTCTTCTAAAGTCATTTTTCTTTTTATTTATCTTAAATCCGCCAGTAAATGGATAAAAATTGAAAGTCTTTCTATTATTAAATGCTGTGTTTAATTGTTCAGATTACTTTAATAAATACGCATAAAATCCTCATTTAAAACAGTTTTCAATCTAAAAATTAATTCATCAGCATTTGCTTTAGAGAAAACCATTGGCGGTTTTATTTTTAATACATTATTATCTTTGCCATCAGTGCTCATTAAAATTCCCAGTTCTTTCATTCTATTTACTAAATATTTTGCTTGCGCTGATAATGGGTTTTTATTTATATCAACTAATTCAAAACCTAGAAATAAGCCCTGCCCTCGTATTTGACCAATAATCGGAAAATCTTTTTGTAAAAGGTCGAGTTCTGATTTTAAAAAATTTCCTGCCAGCATTGCATTTTCTTGCAATCTTTCTTCTTTAATCACTCGCAGCACTTCAGTACCTATAGCGCAGGAAACAGGATTTCCTCCGAATGTATTAAAGTATTCCATTCCGTTTGCAAATGCATCGGCTACTTTTTGTGTGCAAACTACTGCTGCTAATGGATGCCCATTTCCAATAGGTTTTCCTATAGTAACTATATCCGGTACAACATTTTGTAATTGAAAACCCCAAAATGCACTTCCAACTCTACCACATCCTGTTTGAACTTCATCGGCAATACAAAGTCCGCCTTCTTTTCTAATTGAGTCGTAAGCAATTGATAAATAATCTTTTGGAAGTTCAATTTGTCCTCCACAACTAATAATACTTTCGCAAATAAATCCTGCTATTTTCCTTCCTTTTGCATTTACTTTTTCTATTTGATTTTTAATATGTGAAGCATATTTTGCGCCTGTGTTTTCTCCCTGATAAATTCCTCTATATGAATCAGGTAAAGGCACGATATGTGTATATTCCGGAGCTCCTTTACCGCCTTTTCCATCAAATTTATAAGAACTGATATTGATACAGGAATTTGTATTTCCGTGATATCCAACTTCTATAGCAATCATATCTTTTTGTCCTGTAAATGTGTATGCCATTCGTAAAGCTAATTCGTTGGCCTCGCTTCCTGAATTTACAAAATGCACTACTGATAGTTCTTGAGGAAAAGTACTCAAAAGTTCCTTGGCAAATTCGTTAATGTTTTCATGAAGATAACGCGTATTGGTATTTAAAACAGCTGTTTGTTTTTGCACGGCAGAAACAATTCTTGGATGCTCGTGTCCAACGTGAGCA
>CAZTST010000040.1:0-11261 GCA_964616585.1 uncultured Draconibacterium sp. | reverse complement strand
TACAGTATCTAAATACTTACGTCCGGTATTATCAATTAAATAAGCCCCACTTCCTCTCTGCATTTTTAGCGGAGAATCGTATGAAAGGCTTAATCCTTTGCCTAGATGATTTTTGCGATAATCAATTAGTTCATTATTAATTGATTGTGATTGAAAGTCCAGTTGTTTTTGTTTAAAAAGCAAATTTGGATTTGGACATATGCTCTTCCAAACATTAACTTCATCGGGAAAACAAACTCCGGGAAAATCGTTTTTAAAACCTAGAATATCCAATATTATTTGAAAATGCAAATGAGAAGCCCAGCTGCCATTTTCAGTAGATTTGCCTACAAAAGCCAGCAATTCTCCTTTTTTAACAATCTTTCCTTTTTGATGAAGTGATAAAGTGCTTTTGCTTAGATGTCCATATAATGTGTAAAAAGGAATTTCCTCATTAGTTTTATGTTCTAGAATAATAGTTGGACCATAATCTTTGTGATTGTCGTTATTAAAAATACTGATCACTTTACCATCAAAAAGTGCATTAATTGGAGTTTCTGCTTCCACCCAAAAATCGATTCCTAAATGGACTGCTCGGAATTCTGAACCACTATTTCCTTCTTTCTTATATGCATCAGTGCTATAAAACGGACGAGTTTCTAAATATCCGCCTGCAACAATTGAATTCGGGTTTTGTTTTCTCAGTCTTTTTATTTTGAAATCGAATAAATCGTTATCATTATATTCTGTTTCATGGCCAATCCAAGTGCTTGAAACACTCATATCTACAGTTTGAACCAAGTTTTTATTTATTGTTGGAAATAAATTATGTAATGATAATTGTTGCTTGTTTGCCCAAGAAAAAAAGGTCTTTTCTTCCGGATGTGCTGTAAAACCGCAAGCTTCTCTAAAACTGTAATTTGCAATATTTTCATTTATTTGTATCCATTTTTCAAGCAAGTCCCAGGCTGATTTTTCGCTGATAAGGAGATAAGTATTTTCAGGCTCTTTTTGTTTATTAATAGCTGATTTGGCAACACTTATAATCAATCGCATAGCAACTAAAATATAGAGCAAACTTAATTCGTCTTCTTCTAAAGGTAATTGTTTGTGATAACCTTTGATAATTGGTAAAGAAGCCTGAAGAGCATCAGATTTGTTCATTACCGCATAAGAAATAACTATCGCTAAATCGTTGATTATTTGTGTATAAACAGCATCACCAAAATCAATAATCGCTTTTACTTTAGGATTGATAAAATCTTCTGAAACAAGTATGTTATTGTCGTTCACATCGTTATGCACAATGCTTTTTCGCAAAGATTTGTATTTGATTTGCCTCTCATCAAATCTTTTTATAAAATGATTTAGTATTATTTGTTGCTTTGGGTTGAACAAGTGCAAATATTCTTTTGTCCATTGAGCTTTAGCTATATCCCATTCAAAATCTCGATGTGCAATAGGATGTTCAAATTTTAGTAAGGCATTGGTTAATAATCCCGATTGTTCGCCCAAGCTAAAAAGTAAATCATTTTTTTTTGGATTAACAGATGACCAAACTCGTCCATCTATCCAAGTCAAGAGTCTTACAAAACGCACATTTCCGAGTTTATCTATAAATGTACTTTTGTTGTTTCCATTTATATCAGCAACAGTTTTTGGATAAATAAATTTAGTTTTCTGTTGCGAAATATGCTTTAGCAATTGCTCTTGAAAATTGATATAATCTATACCAATATTTGGTCGGCTAACTTTTAAAATATAGCGTTTATTATTTGCTGTAATTATAAAATTGAAATCTAGCTCGCCGGGCAAAGGAATAATTTTACCTTTCAAATTGTATTGATATTGAGCTATTTCTGTTGCTTGTGCAACATTTATATTAAAGGATGTATAATCTGTTTGCAAAATTAGTGTAAGATTAGTTTTTGAAATAAATTCAAAAATACCAAACTTACGCTACAATTTTATGCTAAAAGTGAAAATGCAGGAAATAATTAATCGATGATTGTAATAATAAATAAGCTTAAATAGCTGTCATAAAACTAATAAAGAAACCTCTTTCTCCCATTTTATTAATCGAATATTCAAAGCGAAAAACAATGTCGTAATATGATACTAAATTCAGACCGGTACCATATCCTAATAAGTATTGATTTTGTAAAGTATTTGATAATTGTGATAGTTCCGTTGTTGAATATGCTGCATCAACAAAAATACTTAAATATACAGACCAATGAATTTTGCTGAATTTGCTAGGAAGGATTGGCAGATATGATATTTTATCCTGAATAATGGCGTATTTAAAGTCTGTTTTTAGGAGTGCAAAATTTTCTCCATCAATTACATAGTGCTCATATCCTCTTACAAATTCTTGATTATACCCCAATCCTGTATTTATAAAATATGGATTTTTTCCAGAACTCGCTAAACGACCTGTAAAACCACTTGCAAAGTACCAGTTATTGCCTAAATTCCAATACCCACGTAAATTGCTTGTTAGAGATAGTAAATTAATGCTAGATTCTTTGTTATTTCCCAAACCCCGTTTTGTCAAAATTGCATCCAAATAATACCCATTCAAAGGATATGGTCGGTTATCTCTATGATCGTTTTTGTAAGAATATGTTAATGAAAAAAATTTGAATATTTTTCTATTTGTAGGGTCAAATTCCGGGTTCAAATTAAACACTATATCGCTGTATTGATGGTCGTTATAATCTAATTTGAAGGAATGTGATATGTGTATATTATTACGAATATTTATTCCGGCGTAGGCAAAATATTGATGTCGAATATAATCAGCATCTCGAAATCTAAGAGGTTTATTATTTTCGGTTTTATATGTAATTTCATGGTTTCTGGTTAGTCCTGCTCCAAAGACTAT
The DNA here is from genome assembly GCA_964616585.1 of uncultured Draconibacterium sp. Lineage (GTDB taxonomy): Bacteria > Bacteroidota > Bacteroidia > Bacteroidales > UBA12170 > UBA12170. Next base: position 8,395 of record CAZTST010000040.1, on the reverse strand, counting down.
TCCTAAAGTTTGAGATTTATTAACAAAAGGAATATCGTAATGAAATCCAAATTTTTCGTCGTAACCACCTTGGGCAATGAATTTTAGTGCTTCCCTCCTACCACGAAAATTTTCCCATGTGAAGAATAAAGCATAATTAATTTTTGAAAAATCTTTTGTTTCCCACCATGCATTTGGATTTCTTTCGGCCAATTCCAAAACTGGCATTGGCCAAATATACCAACGTTCATTTAAATCTATGTGGATATTTACGTGAATTTTTCCATCGGTAACAATTTGCATATCACGAACTTCAACAAAATTGAATAGAGAAATATTATTTAAATTTTCTTTACTTTTTTTTAATGCTTGGATATAGTCATTGTAACATAGACTGTCGCCAGGTTTAAGTGTTAATTCTCTAAATATTATATTATTGTGAGTTATTTTATTGCCTTGTAAATATATCCGGTTTATATAGACGATTTTTGTTGTATCGTTACAATTAAGCTCGGATTTGCGGCCATAAGCCGTTGAAACAGCTAGTATTGAAATTATAATAATGATAAACTGTTTCATTTTATATATTCAAAAAATGCATTAATTCATCATAATTATCGCGTAACTTGTCTGCCAGATTATTTTTAGAATAAAAAGCTCTTACATGATAATCATATCTGTAAAAAGTTTGCAATACAGATTCAATATCCATTGTATTTAGTTTTAGCGTAACTTCTAGTAGAGTTGAATTAGCGTGAGTTTTTACAAATAAATTAATAAGTTTTGAATTATTTGATTCAACAATTTGTGCTATTTGTGATAGTGAATAATCATGAACATGCATTTCCAAAATAATTATTCCTCCAGGATCGATAACTCCTGTAATTTCAGCTATTTTACTTACTAATACCCAGGAATGAATAGAACCTAAATATCTATTTTTTTCATCTATAACCGGTAATAGACTTAAGCTATCGAGCTGAAATGCGGTTAACACATCGTAGATATGCTGATTTTCTGATATAGCAATAAATGGTTTAGCTAAAGGATGCGCCCCTACTGCTTCTTCATACTGGTTGTGTGTATATATATCGTTTTCGGCTATTAGGCCTAGAAACATTTCATCACTTACAATAGGTAGATGTTTTACTTTAAACTCTTCCATTAAGCTTAAGGCCGTTAGTGCTGTATCTGAGGTTTTTAGTGGCACTATATATTCACTTATCAATTCTTTTGCGAGCATTTTAATACGGTTTTTCTGAAAAATAATCGTCCTTTATGATTGCAAGATAGTTATTATATCTTGATTCTGCAATTGCTCCTATTTTTACTGCTTCTATTACTTTACAGCCGGGCTCATGTGAGTGAGTACAATTATTGAATTTACATTTAGTTGAAAAGGAATGAAATTCGGGAAAATATCTGGGTACTTCTTCCGGGTTAAAATCCACCAAACCGAATCCTTTAATTCCGGGTGTATCAATTATAGAACCACCAAAATCTAAAGTATGCATTTCTGCATAAGTTGTAGAATGTGTTCCTTTTTCATTTGATTCCGAAACTTCTGAAGTCTTTAATTTAAGCCCTGGTTGAATAGAATTTATTAAGGCAGATTTACCTACGCCGCTATGACCACTAAATAAACTTATGTTATTTTTAATAAGATTTATTAGTAAATCGATTCCTTCTCCTGTTTTTGCTGATAGAGCAAAACATGGGTAGCCAATATTTTGGTAAATACTTATCCAATCATTTAAATGTTTATCCAATTCTTTATTATGCAAATCAATTTTATTAAACACTAATATTGCAGGAATATGGTAGGCTTCTGCGGTTAGCAATAGTCTATCAATAAATCCGCTTGATGTTCTTGGGAAGGCCAATGAAATTACTATTATAGTGTAATCGATATTTGCAGCAATAATGTGACTTCGGCTACTTAATTTTGTAGCTTTCCTAATTAAGTAATTCTTTCTTTGATGAATAAAGTTTATTATCCCTATGCTTTCCTCCTTTTGCAATTCAAACGAAACTTTATCTCCTACCGCCAAAGGGTTAGTGCTTTTTATTTCTTGTGTTTTGAATCGTCCTTTTATTTTGCAATTAAAAGATTTTCCGTCTTCCGTTTTCACCAGAAACCAACTACCAGTAGATTTTGTAACTAAGCCTTCCAATTTGTTAAAATTATTTTATTTTGTTTTCTTCAATAAGCCTTAATGCTTTTTCAATAAATATATCGTTATGTAAAAAAACCGGATAGAATCCATCTTCAAATATATTTCGTGCAATTTCGGCTTTTAGCAGGGTTAAAATAATTTTTTTTGTGTCTTTAATGTCTGCGCTACTATGATTCAGTTTCCTAACTTCTGGTAAATTTAATAATTGATTTAAAAGAAGTTCGTCTTCTTTAAATTCGGTCATAAATTCAGAAACTGATTGATAAGCTGATAGTTTAGCTCGATTATTATCTACATAATCAAAAGCAAATTGATAAATTATAGATTGATTTAGCAAACGGTTATAGAATGAAAAATTAAGACTTGTATCGGAAGCTATAAAATAGTCGGGCCAAATGCCTCCTCCACCGTATACAGTTCGTCCTTTAATAGTTTTAAATTTCAGCGAATCGCTTAGTGAGGTACTGTCGGGTGAGAATAAATAATCCGAGTGTATTCCCAAATAATATTTTTCATAATATTCTTCAGTTCCGTTGTTATATGGTCGTTGAATACTCCTTCCGCTTGGTGTAAAATATCTTTCAACTGTTAATCTTACCGCTGATCCATCATTGTAATTTTTTTGTTCCTGCACAAGTCCTTTGCCAAAAGATACTCGGCCAACAATTAATCCGCGGTCATTATCCTGAATTGCACCAGCAACTATTTCGGATGCTGAAGCTGAATTTTGATCAATTAAAATTATTAGATCACCTTTGGAAAAAGGTGTTTCGCTAGATGCTATGTAGGTTTGTTTTGGGCGTTTTCGCCCTTCTGTATATACAATTATTCGTCCTTTTTCTAGAAATTGGTCTGCAATATAAATTGCCGCGCCTAGGTAACCTCCGCTATTTCCTCTTAGATCCAGAATTAGTTTTTGCATACCCGAATCAGTCAATTTTTTCATTGATTTTGAAAACTCTTCTATAGTACTTGCAGAAAATTGACTTAATTTAATAAAAGCTGTTACATCATTTATCATAAAACTTGCATCTATACTATATGTAGGAATAGCTGCTCTTTTTAAAGAAAAAAGTAATAATTCATTTTCTCCTCTGCGTTTTATCCAGAGATTAACATTACTACCACGTTCTCCTTTTAAACTTTTTTGAATGTCTAAACTATTATAATTCTTTCCAACGAGTGTATCCTCATTGGCAATAACTATTCTATCACCGGCTTTTATTCCGACTTTTTGAGAAGGACCATTATCAACAGGCATTATAACCACAACGCTATCTTTTACCATTCGAAATTGAACTCCGATACCATCAAATTTTGCCATTAATGGATCGTTGGCCGAATTAAATTCCTCTTTGGTAATATAAACAGAATGGGGATCGAGTTTTGTGAGGATGGCCGATATTGCCAATTCTTCTAATTCATTGATATCAACTTTATCCACATAATCATCATTAATATACTGAAAAACTCTATTTATTTTGGTGTTGGTACTAAATGTTTGTATTTTATTATTAGTAAAGTTTTGTCCTAACAATATACCTAGCAGTAATACAACCACAAAATAGAAAGGGTAATAATATTTGTTTTTCATCATAATTTTTCAATTTCAGCTCCAAAAGTACATGCTTTTTCTTTAATATTTAAAATCACTTTTTTAACCCAAAGCTCTTTAGTATTTTTGCAAGCTAAAACTTATACTATGCAAACCTGGTTTACATGTAAAATAAAATATCAAAAAATAGACGATCATGGAAAAATGAGTCGTGCGTCTGAAGCTTATCTTGTTGATGCTATCAATTTTACTGAAGCAGAAAAACGCATTTTCGAAATCATGGAAAAATATGTAAATGGAGATATTGAAGTTGTTGGAATCTCGCGAAATAATTATTCTGAAATTTTTAATTACGATGATGGGCAATATTGGTATAAAGCTAAGGTTGGTTGGAGTCTTTTTGATGAAAACAGCAGTAAAGAGACAAAAGTAAGTAATCAAATGTTAGTATCTGCTAATTCAATTCGAGAAGCTTATGATCGTATTTCAGAAAATATGAGTACCATGCTTGTTCCTGTCGAGATTAGCGCCATTTCTATAAGTCCTATTTAGGATGTTTATCCTCTTTTTAGTGCAGAGGAAATGAATAATAGTGGTAATTTAGCCTGATACAAATATTTTTAGAATTATAGTAACCTATTTTTACGGATAATGTATAATGATAATTATCATTAGGTTATTATTTTTTTTCGCGAGCCTTGGTAATTATTAAAAATTATGTATAAAAGCAAAGAAATAAAGATTAAATCAAGCCTGGCAGAGCTGTACAAAATTGAAGAATTTGTAGAGACTATTTCTGATATCTATAATATCAATAGTAATTATTACTCTACTATTCTTATAAGTTTGGATGAGGCTGTGAGGAATGCCATTGAGCATGGTAATACTTTTGATCCCAATAAGGTTGTTCGTATTTCCTTTTCTACTGAGAATGGGGACATGGTCTTTACTATTAAAGATGAGGGAAATGGCTTTGATATAAACAGTATAAAAGATCCTACAAGCATTGGTTATGATGTTAATCATGATATCGGAAAAGGGTTATTCCTAATGAATAGATTAAGTGACGGACTTAAGACCAATGAAAAGGGCAATGAAATTTCTTTACATTTTAAAGTGTCGAGTATAAATAGGGAGCTGGCTATTAAGAGAGAAACGGCTTTACTAACTTTTTTTGCAGAGCAAAAACATAGAGTTCAAGTATAAAGCGTGAATTCTTACATAACTTTTAAGGATACTACAGAAAAACTTAGTAGTTTTAGGATTGATATTTTGAGGCAATGGCTAATCTGTGCGGCCAAAAGTGAAGGCTATAATATAGGTGAATTAAGTTTCAATTTTTGTAATGATGAATTTTTGCATAATATCAATCTAGAATTTTTAGATCACGATACGTATACCGATATTATCACTTTTGATTATAGTTTAGAAAAGATTATTGCTGGTGAAATATACATTTCTTTAGACAGAGTATTTGAAAATTCCAAACTATTTCAGCAAACTGTTGAATTTGAAATATACCGTATTATTATCCACGGTTTGTTGCATTTATTAGGCTATGATGATAGGAATGCGGAAGATAAAATACAAATGACCGCCAAAGAAGATTATTATTTATCTTTGTTGCCTGATTTGGAATAGATATTTTGCCAAATCAAACTCATATATTCTTGATAAACAATTATATAGAATATATGTTTCACGTGAAACACTTTTGTAATGTTTGAAAAATACGATGTTATAGTTGTTGGTGCTGGGCATTCCGGGTCTGAAGCTGCTGCTGCTGCTGCTAATCTTGGTTCCAAGACTTTACTAATAACTATGGATTTAAATAAAATTGCCCAAATGTCGTGCAATCCTGCTATGGGAGGCATTGCTAAAGGACAAATTATTAGAGAAATTGATGCGCTTGGCGGTTATACAGGTATAGTAACAGATCAAAGCATGATTCAATTTAGAATGCTTAATCGCTCAAAAGGACCTGCGATGTGGAGCCCCAGAGCGCAAAGCGATCGGATGTTATTTTCTCAGTTCTGGCGAGAGATGTTGGAGCAAACTAAAAACCTTGATTTTTGGCAAGATAGCGTTATTGGATTGTTAGTGAAGGATAACAAAATCTTTGGCGTTCGCACACAAATGGGTCAGGAAATACATGCTAAAGCTGTAATTATTACTGCCGGGACTTTTCTAAATGGAAAAATGTTTATCGGCGAAAAGGTATTGTATGGTGGACGAATGGGTGAAGCCGCTTCAAAAGGAATTACTGAAGAATTGGTTGCTTTAGGTTTTAGAGCTAACCGTATGAAAACCGGAACACCTGTTCGTGTTGATGGCCGTAGTATTGATTTCTCCAAACTAATAGAACAAGCAGGCGATGAAATTCCCGGAAAATTCAGTTTTTTGAATACTTCAAAACTGGAAAAACAGCGCAGCTGTTATCTCGCATACACCAGCAAAACTGTTCATAATACTCTTAGAACAGGTTTCGATTTATCTCCAATGTTTAGCGGAAGAATTGGCGGAATTGGGCCTAGATACTGCCCGTCAATAGAAGATAAAATTGAGAGATTTTCTGATAAAGATAGTCATCAATTATTTATTGAGCCTGAGGGTTGGTCAACTATAGAGTATTATGTCAACGGCTTTTCGTCCAGCTTGCCTGATTATGTTCAATTAAAAGCATTACGTCAGATTTCCGGTTTTGAAAACGCTAAAATTTTCCGCCCGGGTTATGCAATAGAATATGATTATTTTCCACCGGAGCAATTGAATTATACTCTAGAAACGAAGCTAATTTCGGGTCTATATTTTGCCGGTCAGATAAATGGAACAACCGGTTATGAAGAAGCAGCATCTCAGGGGCTGATGGCTGGTATTAATGCTCATTTAAAAATTGAAAATAAACCGGCTTTTATTTTGGGTAGAGCAGAAGCATATATTGGTGTTTTAATAGATGATTTAATTACAAAAGGTGTTGATGAGCCGTATCGTATGTTTACCTCTCGGGCTGAATATCGAATATTATTACGACAGGATAATGCTGATCTGCGGCTTACCAGAAAAAGCTTTCAAATAGGTTTAGCGTCAGAAGAAAGATATAACAGAGTTATTGAAAAGGAAAAAGCGATTGAATCAATAGTTAAATTCTGTAAGAATACTTCTGCAATGCCTAAAGAAGTTGAGGCTTATTTAATCAGTTCGGGAACCGAACCGATTATACAAAAAACAAGAATAGAGCAATTGTTATTAAGACCTCAATGTTATCTTAAGAATTTAACTGATAATGTTAAACTATTGCATGAATTTGTTAAACAGCATTTGGAGTTTGATAGTGAAATTTTGGAGGAGGCGGAAATTCAAATAAAATATGAAGGGTATATTAAAAAGGAAAAAGAAATTGCTGATAAACTTAAAAAGTTTGAAGAAATTGAACTTTATCATGATTTCGATTATCAGAATTTACAATCTATTTCTTATGAAGCCCGCGAAAAGCTTACAGCCATTAGACCAAAAACTATCGGTCAGGCATCACGAATTAGTGGAGTGTCACCTTCTGACATTTCTGTATTATTAGTTTTTCTGGGGCGATAATTAAATAGGTTTCACGTGGAACATAAACGAGAGAATATATATAATTGCCCTATTTGCTCTAGTCAAAAGCAAATGGATCATATTAGAACAAAAGATTATTTTTTGAGTCAAGAGCTGTTTGAAATCCGGAAATGTGGGGATTGTGGTTTTAAATTTACTAATCCCAGACCTACAAAAAATCATATCGAATCTTATTATCAATCGGAGGATTATATTTCTCACTCTAATAAAAGCAGGGGCTTATTCGCTATATTTTATCAATTAGCCAGAAAAATAAATCTGGTTTCGAAATATTCAATTTTATCCAAGCATTCTCATATTGGAAAAGCTTTAGATATTGGAAGTGGTACAGGTCATTTTTTAAACTATCTCCGGAAAAAAAATTGGGAGGTTCAGGGAATTGAACCGGATGAAAAGGCAGCTAATTTTGCACGGGATAATTTTAATTTACAAATTGATAAAGAAGGCAAGCTTGCCGAATTAGCAAATGGCAGTTTCGATTTAATTACTTTATGGCATGTTTTGGAACATGTGTATGATTTAAATAGTCGTTTTGCTGAATTAAAACGATTAGTAGATCCAAAGGGGTTAATAATTCTTGCTCTGCCAAACCCTGATTCTTTTGATGCAAAATATTACAAAAAATTCTGGGCAGCATATGATGTTCCTCGACATCTTTATCATTTCACAAAAGATGATATTAAGCGTTTAGCGATTAAGTATAATTTAAGGATAGAAAATATTTATCCTATGCGACTGGATGCTTTCTATGTATCCTTGCTATCTGAAAAATATATTAATAGAAAACTCAGCTTTTTTCGCGCTTTTTATATTGCCTTAATCTCAAATTTGAAAAGTTCAGCTAAAAATCCGAATACATCAAGTTTGATTTACATTTTGCGTTCAAATACGGCCTAAATTTGAGATATAAAGAAAATAATCTGACATTGGTATAATAGGGTCAATTATTTGTGAAATCATCTAATAAGAAAACAGTCTCGCATTCTTTTTATTACCAAGAACTTAGAGTTATTGTTTTCTCTTAGAAGTATTTGTTTTGAGGTAAAATAGTTTTTCAAATAAAGTTCAGGGA
>CAZTST010000039.1:0-18913 GCA_964616585.1 uncultured Draconibacterium sp. | reverse complement strand
TTCAACCACAGGTAAATTAAAACTTTCGAGAAGAGCTTTATTGCCAAAACCAGAAGGTTATGTTGAACGACCACCTCGTACCGACAGACCACGCGGAGATCGTGATAAAAACAGCAATAATCGTGGCCGCGATAATCGTAGTGACGATCGTCGCAGACCTTCGAGCCGTGATCGAAATTAGATTATTTTGTAACTAGGATATCATTATAACGTATAATCAGCCATTTAGAGAGAAATAAAGAATATGAGGCAACTGAAGATTACTAAGCAGGTTACAAATCGCGAAACAGCATCCTTAGACAAATACCTACAAGAAATAGGTAAAGTTGATCTAATTACTGCCGATGAAGAAGTTGAGCTTGCAAAAAGAATTAAACTAGGCGATAAATTAGCTCTTGAGAAATTAACAAAAGCCAACCTTCGTTTTGTTGTATCTGTTTCAAAACAGTATCAAAATCAAGGGCTTAGTTTACCAGATTTGATTAACGAAGGGAATATGGGACTTATCAAAGCAGCTCAACGTTTTGATGAAACCAGAGGATTTAAATTCATTTCTTATGCAGTTTGGTGGATTCGTCAATCTATTTTACAGGCATTGGCTGAGCAATCCAGAATTGTTCGATTACCTTTAAATAAAATTGGCTCAATAAACAAAATCAACAAAGCGTATGCAGCTCTTGAACAAAAGCTGGAGCGCGAACCAAAACCTGAAGAAATTGCAGCATACCTGGAAATTTCATTAGAAGAAGTAAAAGAATCGCAAAAGAATACTGGTCGGCATGTATCGATGGACGCTCCGCTTATTCAGGACGAAGACAACAATCTCTACGATGTTTTACGTAACGATGAAAACATAACTCCTGAAACAGAGTTGCTTTACGATTCGTTACGCAAAGAAATTGATAGAGCCGTTTCTACACTAACTCCTCGCGAAGCTGATGTTGTTCGTTTTTATTTTGGTTTAGGCGATAGTCATCCAATGACATTAGAAGAAATTGGCGAAAAATTTGATTTAACACGTGAACGTGTTCGTCAGATTAAAGAAAAAGCCATTCGACGACTAAAGCATACATCGCGAAGCAAAATTTTAAAAACTTATCTGGGATAAAAAATCGAAGGTGGCAGAAATGCTGCCTTTTTTTAAATTTAATCGCTACTTTTACAAAAAAAGAATATGATTGCTCCTTCTTTACTTTCAGCTAATTTTGCGAATCTCGAAAAAGATATTCAAATGCTTAACAGCAGTGAAGCAGATTGGCTACATTTGGATGTTATGGACGGCGTTTTTGTTCCGAATATTTCTTTTGGTTTACCTATAGTTTCTGCTGTTAAAAAGCTCACTAATAAGCCTTTGGATGTCCATCTTATGATTGTAAAACCCGAAAATTATTTTGAGGCTTTTGCTAATGCCGGTGCTGATTATATCAGCTTTCATTTAGAAGCTTCTACTCATGTTCATCGATCTATACAATTGATTAAAAAACTGGGCATTAAAGCAGGCATAGTTCTAAATCCGCACACACCTGTTTCTCTTTTGGAAGATGTAATCCAAGATCTCGATTATGTTTTATTAATGTCGGTAAATCCGGGTTTTGGCGGACAACAATTTATTGATCAGACTTATAAAAGAATTAAAAAACTAAAGCAACTCATAATACAAACTGATTCTAAAGCACTTATTCAGGTTGATGGAGGTGTAAATACAAAAAATGCAAAAGCTCTTTTCCAGGCTGGCGCCGATGTGTTGGTTGCCGGAAATGCAGTATTTTCTTCTGTAAATCCTATAGAAACCATTGCGCAAATTAGAAATGCGAAAAGCGCCTGAGTAAAAGCCCGTTAGGATTTTTTCAAATTTCGATTAAAAAAATCAAATCAATTCAATGAGCAAATACAAACACCTATTTATCGACCTAGATAAAACTCTTTGGGATTTCGATGCCAATGCATTAATCACATTAGCTGAACTTTTTGATACATATAAACTAAAAGAAAAAGGCATAGAAAATTTCGATTGTTTTTTAACATATTACAAAGCATACAACCATATGCTTTGGGAAAAGTACCGCATGGGAGAAATAAAAAAAGATTTTTTAAGCTTTGAACGCTTTTACGGAAGTCTGAAAAATTTTAAGATTGATGATTTGAACTTGTCAAAAAAAATGGCAAACGATTATATTCGTATCAGTCCAACCAAAACAAAGCTTTTTCCTAATGCACTTGAAGTTGTATTCGAATTAAGCAAAAAATACCGCCTTCATATTCTTACAAATGGATTTTCTGAAGTTCAATTTGTTAAAGTAGAAAATTCGGGCTTATCGCCTTATTTTGAAACCATTATAACCTCCGAAATGGCAGGTTTTCAAAAACCAAATCCGGAAATTTTCGATTACGCCTTGTTGAAAACAAAAGCATTGAAAAAAGAAACAATAATGATTGGCGATGATTTGGAGGCTGATATTTTAGGAGCACAAAAAGTAGGAATTGACCAAATTTATGTGAATTTTGAAAATAAATCACATTCGGAGAATCCTTCTTATGAAGTAAATAGTTTGCTTGAGATTTCTAAAATTATTTGAGCTATTGATAATTAAAATAATTATTGCTATTCGGATAATTCACCTGACTATTTATCTCTTCCAAATACGCCATAATTGTTTCGGCATCAGTTCGTGACTGAATATTTCCATTTACAGGAAAATAATTTTCGTAAACAGCCGGAATATAATCTATTACTCCAACAGTTAAAATTGTATTATCGGAAATTATATTGTTATTTAAGTCTGTAATCTGAACATTGCCGCCTATTTGTTCAATTCGAATGCCGGAATAATAAAAGCCTGCACTAGAGCCTATTAAAAAGTTCTTGATATCTGAAACCGACATATTGTAAATTATAGTGCCATTGTTAAAAGGGGAAATCTCAAATATTTCTCTTCTTGTTATATCGCCTTGATCTAAATCTGAACGAACACCGCCGGAATTTTGAAAGGAAACATCTACATTCATTTTTCCTCTTAATGCATCAGCCATAAAACAACCCGCTTTGGAATTATTATGGTAAATGACAGAATATCCAATAACCTCTTTTAAGTATGGCAAATCATTATATTCATCTATATCTACTTTTAAATCAGCATCATAATTTGCATTTGTATTCAAATCAATTAAGTGCCAATTTAGTGTTTCAATATTTTTTTCTTTAACAGTTAATTCTATTTTTCCCAAATAATTTAAATTACTTCCAGCTTGAAATATTGGCATATTATTAACTGTCGTATTAATCTGCTGATGAGAATGACCGCCAATTATCAAATCAAAATAAGGGTATTGCTCGGCTAACTGATAATCGCCCATTGCATAACTTTTATTATAGCCTAAATGCGATAAAGCAATGTATAAATCAGAATTTTCCTGCTGCTTGATATCAGAATATTTATACATTACATTTTCGGGTCTTTCAAAACTATAATTTTGAACTTTCCATGGATGAGCAGAAGGAATGATTGCATCTTCTTTCCCATCAGTTTCAACTAATCCTAAAAATGTAACTTTTAAATTATCTATGCTAATTGTTTTATATTCATATGGTTCAGTGACACCGGTGCTTCCCATATCAACATTTGCACAAACCCAATAAAAATCAGCTTGTTCCATTCTGTTTTTTAAGTTCACTTCGCCATAGTCAAATTCATGGTTTCCTAAAACGGCTATGTCAAATCCAACTTTATTCATCAGATCAATCATTGGGAATCCTTTTTCAGGATAATTATCAACTATTGGATTTCCCGAAAACATATCGCCACTAGAGGCTACAATAACATTTGTATTTTGCTTCTCATTATCAACTATATGCTTAATTTTAGAAAAATTATCTATTTGCCCATGTTGGTCATTTACAAAAAATATAGTAAGATTTTTTGTAGTTACTTCATCTATTGTATCTACCTTTTTTTTGCTACAACTAATAATAGATAAAATGACAAATAATAAGACGATATACCTGTTTTTCATTGTATTATTTTGACCAGAAATCTACGAAATATTATTTAAATTATGAAAATATAATAACCTATATATCCATTCTTTTTTCACAACATTGCTTCGAAGACCTATTTTTATTGAAAACATCGAAAAAATAAGGTAATAAGGTTTTAGATTGTCTATTATTTTCATTTCTACTAAGGTTAAAGAATTGAATATAAGGTTTTTAAATACGTAATTTATGTATGTAACACCTAAATTAGGACATATTGATAAAACCTTATTTTCTTCAAAATTTCTGACCTTAGTAGAAAAAATTACAACCCCTTATCAAACCTTATTTCGGTTTTGCTTAATATAAATATTAACCTTGGTTGACAAAACATTTTACTGCTGACAATATCATCACACTTGATTGCTAGCACATCTCCAATAGAGTCCTTTGGGCAAAATAATATTTAGCCTCATTATTTGATGATAAAAAATATTTTAGGCTGTAATTCGAAAGAAAATATCTATTTAATTCTTCCACCATTCAGTTGTGCTCTCATAAGGAAAAGTCATAATCCGACCGGGCTTAGGTGTAAGTGCCTGATAATTATAATTTTTCGCGGCAGCAATAAACCAATTTACAGGCTCATCCCAAGGATGAATACTTAAACTGAATTTTCCCCAATGTATTGGCACTACGGCGTTTGCTTTTAATTCAGAGCCCACCAAAGCTGATTGCTCAGGCATCATATGAATTGATTCCCAATCAACATTATACTGACCATTTTCAACAAAAGCCAAATCAAAAGGGCCAAGTTTCTCTCCTACTTTTTTAAATTCATCAAAATAGCCCGAATCACCACTAAAAAATACTTTATGATTTTGCCCAAGAATAGACCAAGAACCCCAAAGTGTTTGATTTCGAGAAGGTAAACTTCGTCCTGAAAAATGCCTTGTAGGTGTAAAAACCAACCTAATATCATTTGCAAATAAAGTTTCTTCCCACCAATCTAATTCAATAATTTTCTCCGGTGCAACACCCCATTTCTCTAGGTGAACTCGCACACCCAGAGGCACATAAAATCTATTTACTTTGTTTTTAAGTGCTAAAATACTTTCATATTCAAGATGGTCGTAATGATCGTGCGAAATTAATACTGCATCTATATTAGGCAACATATCTATCTCATATTTGCCACTATAGTTAAATTGTTTTGGACCTAAAAACGAAAAAAGCGAGGCTCGTTTTCCGAAAACAGGATCAATTAAAATAAATTTGTTTTCAATTTTTAGTAAAACCGTTGAATGTCCAAACCAGCAAAACGAAAGTGCTTTTGAATTTGCAGATTCAAACTCTTCTTTCAAAAAAGCATTTGTGGATAAACTTCTCTTTGGAATCATCTCATCATCTTTGGAAAAGAATTTAACCATAGTTGAAAATTTAGGAGCAGCCATTGGAGTGGAAACTAAGTTGTGGAATTTCCCATTATCAAAATTCTTTGATTGCTGAAGTCTTAATAAATCGGCATCAATATTTTTTCCTCCAAGTTTTGGGGAAACAGAAAAATAAACGAAAAAGCCACCAATAAGTAAGACAAGAAAAATAGCTGTTAACATCCTAAAATTCATTTTTTATGAATAAGCTTGCAAAGCTATAAAATTAAATTTTATAAGAACTCTAGCTTCGGCCGGCTCAAAATCTTTTTATCTTTGCTTCACAATTCAAGCGCATGAGAAAAATATTTATTATTCTTATTTCTTTTTTTTTCAGTTTTGCTCTATATTCTCAAGAAATTGAACGATTTGAATCTAATCTTCCGGTAATTAGTGAGATACGTGCTCTTTTATCTGAAGCTTCAGGTTGGGTTTTACAGGATAATGGTAGTTGGTTAAGCAAAAAAAACAAAATAATGCTTTACAACGCTGAACAAAATCTTAATGCTGATCAGTTGCAAGAGCTTGGAATACAAAACTTTGACCAACTTGAGCTAAGAGAAGTTTTAATTGGTGATGAACAATATGCTGTATTAACTATCAAATATACAGGTGGTTATTTCGAATTTCCGGCACTTCGCCAAAATTTTCATAAAACCGAAAATGCTCATTATATTGTTTTTCATGCTGATAAAATAGATGAGATTTTATCGCAATCCAGTACATTTAATGAAGCTTCGGCTGTTAATTTAGATTTATTTTGTTCGGAGGATATAATCGATTACGATGATAAACAACTAACTACCCAAATCGCTTACAATATCCTCAGAGTAAGCAAAATGAAGGAGCCTTCAAAATTTACAATGATTTTTGCTGCAATGCCGGTTATTGTTAATGGCGAAAAATTTTTCCGTTTTCGATATGTAAATCTGTTTAATCAGGAAAGCATTTACCAGAAATATTTACTCCCGGAAAATAAAACCAAACATTTTGAGCAAAGCTATTTTGAAGTGTCTTACCAGACTTTTATCGACTTTTTTAGTTCTATAAAAGTTCGAAAATCCAATTTTAATCTTTTAGAACCTTCAAGCTTCGACGATTTTTATAAACGAGGCGTACTTCGCTATGAACGAGGTAATTACGAAGGTGCTTTAATTGATTTTAGAGAAGCTCTGAGGCAAAATCCCGATACCGATTTTTGGAATTTATATGCACTTATGGGCAGTACTCAACACCAGTTACAAAGTTATAATTCTGCGATTCGTTCATTTGAAAAAGCTATTATACTTGAACCTGAAGACCCCCAAGAAAAACAATCTTGGATAAGAAATTATTATAACCTTGGTTTATCACATTTAATGCTTAAAAACAAAACTGAAGCCTGTAGCAATTTTCAGCAAGCAAAATCTTTGGGTATTGTGGATAAAAAAGCACTAAAAGTTATTAAGAAAAATTGTAAAGGGAAACTTAAAATAGAATAAACAGATTAATTAATTGGCTGTATTTTCGTTTAATTTACACAGTTCCGTTTAAATATTAAACCATTACTCTAATTTTGCGTATAGAAAGCTAATTATTTTTTATTTATAGGACAATTATTAGCAAGCCAAACAAATTGCAGAGAGTGAATAAAATACAATTATATAAAATATTTATTTTCACCATCTTATCTGGATGCTTGAATATGGCATATGCCCAATCAGGTATCCAAAATAAGAATGCAATTCCAAAATGGTATATAGGTCTAAATGGTGGTGCGAATATTTTCTTTGGAGATATAAAATATAATTCGTTTTGGCCTGAACCAAAAATGCAGGAAATTCAAGCTGGCGGAGGATTTGTTTTCGGTAGAAAGCTAAGCCCTGCATTAAGTATGAGCACTGAATTTAATTTTACTTCTCTAAAAGGAAAGCAAGTCGTTTTGCCCGATACACTTGGCTTCAAAACTCAGGCTCTGTCATTCGCACTTAAAGGGCAATTAAACGCTATCGCTTTGTTAGGTAAAAAGAATGCTAGATTTGCTTTTATTGTTGAAAGCGGAGCAGGAATAATTGGATGGAGAAGTCTTTTACAAAACTTTAGCACTCAGGATACTTTAAACAATTTGGGTTGGTTGAATTCCAACGAAGAATTTGCCTTTTATATTCCCGCAGGAATAAAATTTGAATATCAATTTTCTCCTAAATTCTCATCCTATCTAGCAAGTAGTTACAATCTGGTATTCAGCGATTTACTTGATGGGCAAGTAGCTGGCAACATTGATAGTCATAGTTATACGGCTCTAGGTTTCAATTATTTTTTTGGAAAACAAAAAGAAGTCCCTAAACTACTTCCTTACGATTTCTTTGAAATTGAATATGACAGCTTAGCCGCTAAAACAGTAAAAGATGAAAACAAGACTAAAAACACGAAAGCAATAATCGAAAATATTAATCCGTATTCTTTAAATTTTGTTGTTCCAGAAACAGCTCCACATACAGAATTTTCTATCAGTCTTATAATTACAAAAAAAGGAATACCTGCAACCGGCTTTTTTCGACTTTTGGTACCGAGTGGATTTTTACCTCAGCCAGCACCAAATAAGGAAGTAAGTTTTACAAAGCTTGGACATCGCTACGAATACGATTTTATTCTGCCAATGAATCAGGACAGCACCATTATTCCAATTCAAATCGATTTTAGTGAGATTGAAAAAAATACTTATCCAATCTTGATTGAAGGAGAAATAATGGATAAAAACAACAAAGTTTATCCAATTAAGTTTGCCAAATATGTCAAAATAATTTCTGAAGATGAATGGTATCAAGGTTTATCAATTAAAGATAAGAAAATATTAGATGCAAAAAAACTACCGGAAAAAACGGAAATAGCAACTACAACGATAATAAATGAAAAAACATCTAATTCATTAACAAGCTCAACATTAAAAGTAATAACGCCTAAAGAAAACTCAAACAACGCTACTGATAATCACGAAGTAAGCAATGTTTTAAAAGGTGTTTATCGAATTCAGTTAATGGCAAGCAAAGAACCATATCCCAATCTTCAAGCCTATAAAGATGAGCATAAAATTACAGACGAAATATTTGTTGCGGAGGCGGATGGTTGGTACAGATACAATCTTTATGCTGCTGAAAATAGAAAAGAAGCAATTGATTTATGTCTAAAAGTTAGAAA
This sequence comes from uncultured Draconibacterium sp., assembly GCA_964616585.1. Lineage (GTDB taxonomy): Bacteria > Bacteroidota > Bacteroidia > Bacteroidales > UBA12170 > UBA12170. Next base: position 10,330 of record CAZTST010000039.1, on the reverse strand, counting down.
AGAGAACGATATTCCACAGGCTTTTGTTACTTATTATGAAAATGGAAAACGGGTTATTAAAAAACAAGAAGAACAAATCAAAAAAGAGACGAGTCCTTCAAAAGAGATATCTTCGCAAAAAGTTATAGCGGCCAATCAATCAACAACATACGAGCAAAAAGAAACTCCTAAGGAATTAGACCACAAATTAATTTATCGTATAGAAATTGCTCAAGCCTTTGAACAACCTATTCCTCTTTATTTGCTTCAAAATAAAGTCGGAAAAGAGATTATCAGGGAATTTAGTAATGACAAAACTTTTTATTATACCATTGGAGAGTTTGAGGATTTGGCAATATCCAAAGGCTTTTTAGAGTATGTAAAATCGCAGCTTAAATTAGAAAATGCTAAAATTGTTCAATATCAAAACAACAAACGGGTTAAGGTTGTGAATTAAATAAAAAACAGTCGGACTTGGATATAATCTACTGATAAAAATAAATTCTTAGTAAAAAACAATTCAATGTTTGCAAATTCGCAATTTTGTATTAATTTTGCAGCCCAAAATATAGGAACAATATTCGAATTTAATAAAAAGATAAAGCATGGCGAATCATAAATCGGCAATTAAAAGAATCAGACAAGCTGAAGAACACAGATTAAAAAATAGATATTTCGCACGCACTATGCGTAACGCTATCAAACAGTTAAGAGGCTTGACAGACAAAGCAGAAGCTGCAACTCAATTACCTTCTGTAATGTCTATTATCGACAAAAATGCTAAACGTTCGATTATTCATAAGAACAAAGCTGGCAATCTGAAATCAAAATTGACTAAGCACATAAGTGCATTAGCCTAATTATTTTTTAAAATATTTTTTAAAACCATTCGTCAACTGACGGATGGTTTTTTTTTGTTTTTAGAATTATCATTGATTATCTTTGAATTACATTTATTAAATTCATGATTAAGGCATCTATTCCTTTAAAAAGATAATCACATGAACTATTCCACTGGCAAAAGCATTAAACATTGGGCGGAAGAAGATCGCCCTCGCGAAAAATTGGTTTTAAAAGGCAAATCAAGTTTGAGCAATGCCGAAATTCTGGCTATTCTAATCGGCTCAGGCAATCGCGATGAAACAGCCGTTGAGCTCTCTCAACGAATCTTAACCGACAACAGCAATAATCTAAACACTCTGTCAATATTAAGTCTTAACGACTTAAAAAAGTACAAAGGCATTGGCGAGGCAAAAGCAATAAGTATTATCGCTGCGCTTGAGTTGGGGCGGCGGCGACGATCTAGTGAAGCTCTGGAACAAAAATCTATTACAACCAGTCGAGATGCTTATGAATTGCTATATTCTGATTTAGCAGATAATTCCTTTGAAGAGTTCTGGATTATCCTGTTAAAACGTAATAATCAGATAATTAGCAAGAAACGAATTTCGGAAGGTGGTTTGGCAGGAACTGTTGCCGATCCAAAAAAAATCTTCAAGATTGCACTCGATTCTCAGGCCTGCTCCATTATTCTTTGCCATAATCATCCTTCGGGCAATTTAAAACCCAGCGAGCAAGACAAACAACTCACACGTAAAATTGTTCAGGCAGGAAAGACTCTCGAAATTTCAGTTCTTGATCATTTGATTTTTGGCAACGAAAATTATTTCAGCTTTGCTGATGAAAATATGCTTGATTAATTATTTGTTTTTTGTGTTTATATATTTTGTTAAAATCTCTACTAAATGTTAAATAAGCCCTTTGACGAAAAATATTTATTTTGAATTTATTTTATCCATTGTTTTTATTAAACCACTTTGTGGTTTTGTTTTTGTTATTTGAACTTAACCATAGGCCGAGCCTATGGCTATTCATATTAATCCGTCATCTGACGGATTTTAAATAAGCATATTGCTAATTATATTGAAAAGATGAACAACATTTTCGCGCAAGAATTTAACATTAATACCCTACAATCCTGAAAGGATTAAATCTGAATAGCCCTGCACAAAGTGCGGGGAAATGAATGTCAACAAATTAGAACCCGAAAAGGGTTTAATTAAATTTAACGCTATATTTTTCCTAAATTCGCTTTTTGATTAATCACACAAACTCAATGCACAAAATTATTACGATTGTAGGTGCAAGACCTCAAATAATTAAATCAGCTGCATTAAGTCGCGCATTTAAACAGCATCCACAAATTACTGAACTGATTGTACATACGGGTCAGCATTACGATTTTAATATGTCGGAAGTTTTTTTTGAGGAATTGAACATTCCGAAACCCGCATATAAATTTGATATCCAGTCTGGTGAGCATGGAAATCAGACAGCACAAATGCTAATAAATATCGAAAAAGTATTGCTTGATGAAAATCCCGATTTAGTGATTATTTATGGTGATACTAATTCCACTCTTGCAGGAGCTTTAGCTGCCGCGAAACTTAAAATTCCAATTGTCCATATAGAAGCCGGCATGCGTTCTTTTAATAAATCAATGCCCGAAGAAATAAATAGAATTATAAGCGATCATTGTTCTACTTTGCTATTCAGTCCGACAAAAACAGGAATTGAAAATTTAAAGAATGAAGGATTTTCACTCAATCATTCAGGTTCTACTTCTGCGGATAATCCAAAAGTTTATCATTGCGGCGATATTATGCTCGATAATAGTTTATATTTTTCAACAATTGCCGCTCAAAAATCGATTATACTTTCGCAGCTTAAGCTAAAAAATAACAGCTTTATTTTGGCAACCGTTCATCGCAATAGCACCACCGATAATCCTGAACGTTTAGCATTTCTGATCGATAGTTTGATGAATTTGGCGACTAAGTATAGACAAACTATTGTTTTTCCTATTCATCCGCGAACGCGAAAACAATTAATGCAAAATCAATCTAAAGAACTATATCATCGACTGCAAAAGACTGAATATATTATACTTATAGAACCACTCTCCTATTTGGATATAGTTCAACTTGAACAAAATACTAGGTTAATTATTACCGATTCAGGTGGCGTTCAGAAAGAAGCTTATTATTTTAAAAAACCTTGCATAATATCTCGACATGAAACAGAATGGAAAGAATTGGTTGAATTAGGAACAGCTATCCTCTGCGATGTTGACAAAGAGAAAATGGAAGCTGCTTACATTAATTTTATCGATAATCCTCCACAAAATTTTCCGCCAATTTTTGGCGATGGAAAAGCAGCGGAATTTATTGCAGAAGAACTATTCAAATTCCTAAGTTAAGCCACTCTGTATCAATAAAATTAATCTTTTTATTTGTTTGATATTTAGCTAAATCTTCATATCTTTGCCGCCCAATTTGACGAGTAAATATATATTTGTCTGTGGATCAATAAATTAATAATCTAAATAAAAATTTTACACAATGGTAAAACAGTACGAAACCGTTTTCATTATGACTCCCGTTTTATCTGTCGAACAGATGAAGGAAGCGGTAAATAAGTATCGTGATCTATTAAAAGAGTACGGTGCAGAGGTTGTGCATGAGGAAGAGTGGGGTTTGAAAAAACTTGCTTATCCTATTCAAAAAAAATCAACAGGATTCTATCAATTATTGGAATACCGTATGGAAGGCGAGCATATTCGCAATTTTGAAATCGCATATAAACGCGATGAACGTATTCTTCGTTTCTTAACAGTAGCTTTAGACAAACATGCTGTAACTTATAACGAAAAGAAAAGAGCGATGAAAAAAGGCGAATCAGAAGTTAAAGCAAATTAATAATTTTAAAAAAATTTAACAATGGCTCAAAATACTGACATTAAATATCTTACCCCAATTGCGGTAGATACCAAAAAGAAAAAATATTGCCGTTTCAAGAAAAGCGGAATAAAATATATCGATTACAAAGACGCAAACTTTTTGCTGAAATTTGTTAACGAACAAGGTAAACTTTTACCTCGCCGTTTAACCGGTACTTCTACCAAATATCAAAAAAAGGTAGCTAAAGCTGTTAAAAGAGCACGTCATATAGCTCTAATGCCATATGTTGGCGATTTACTAAAATAAAAGGAGGAGAATCGATGAAAATTATTTTAAAACAAGATGTTCCTAATTTAGGATATTCAGATGATATAGTAGAAGTTAAAAATGGTTACGCACGTAACTATTTGATTCCTCAAGGTTTCGCAATTGCAGCTAACACGAGCAACAAAAAAATTCTGACTGAAGTTAGAAAGCAACGCGCTTTCAAGATTGATAAAATCAGGAATGAAGCTAGTGCTGAAGCTAATTTATTAAATGGAATAACTGTAAGAATTGCCGCTAAAGCAGCAGCTTCGGGTAAAATTTATGGTTCTGTAAATGCTATTCAAATTGCTGATGCAATTAAAGAGCAACACAATTACGATGTTGATCGCAAGAAAATTACTATTGAAGGCGAAACCATTAAAGAAGTTGGAACTTACAAAGCAACCGCAAAACTTTATAAAGACATTGTAGCTGATATTACACTTGAAGTTTTTAATGAAGATTAAGACTTTTTCATAGAATTTAAATCCCGTTCCTCAGGTTCGGGATTTTTTTATGCCTTATTTTGTAAATTAGCTGAAAAAATTATGCTTACTCAGGCCGATATTAAACTTATAAATTCTTTGAAACAAAGTAAATCTCGACGAAAAACAGGTTTATTTATAGTTGAAGGACCTAAAATGGTGAGTGAATTAGTTAAGTATGAGCATTTTAAAATTTTATTTATTGCAGCAAATAGAAACTGGATAAATTCACATTCTGAAATAGAGGAATTAACTATCAAAGAAATATCAGAAAAAGCACTACAAAAACTAAGTAATTTTTCCACCGCAAATGAAGTATTGGCAGTAGTTGAAATTCCAGAATATCTTGATTTTACGCCAAATAAAAATTCTCTTTACCTTGTTCTTGATGGAATACAAGATCCCGGAAATTTGGGATCTATTATTCGTACATCCGAATGGTTTGGAATAACCGACATTTTTTGTTCATTTGATACTGTAGACTGTTTTAATCCAAAAGTTGTTCAGGCAACTATGGGTTCATTATTTCGTATAAAATGCCATTATTTGGATATCCCTTCCTTTTTAAACAAGCAAACATTTCCTATTTACGGCACTTTATTAAACGGTAAAAATATTTACGCTGATAAGTTGATGCCTGAGGGTTTTATCGTTATAGGAAATGAATCGAAAGGAATTTCACAAGATGTTCAAAATGTGATAACTAATCCGCTATTTATTCCTAGTTATGGTTTATCAAAAGCAGAATCATTAAATGCGTCTATTGCTGCAGCAATTGTTTGCGCCGAATTTAGACGAAGTAAAAATTAATGTTAAAATCTTTAAACAATAAGAGCTATAGTGGTAAAAATGCTAATTTTGCAATTCAAAAATTACAAAAATGATTTTTAAACTAATCTTACTGTCGACCGCTCTAATTGCAATCGCATTTGCTTTAATCGGCATAAAAATGTTTATTTTCAAGGATGGGATTTTTACGCAAACATGTAGCTCAGATATTGCCGTTCCAAGCGGAACCAAGCTAGGTTGTTATTGCGATGAAAACCCAGGTTATGTTTGTGAAAACTATGAAGAACATCATAGCGTTGCTGGTCAGATTAGAAAACTTCAAGAAGAAGCCAAATCAAAAAAGAATAAATCTTAAAAAACTGAGAGACCTTCAAGGGTTTGAATAGACCTACGAGGGTTTGAAACCCTCGTAGGTCTTCAGGCCAAAGAATAAGCAGTCATAAAAAAATCCTGAATTCAATTGAATTCAGGATTTTTATTTATATAGTCTTTTGGATTAACCCAAAATCTCTTTCATCTTACGACCAATTTCTGCAGGAGAATCAACAACGTGAATTCCACAGTCGATCATAATTTCTTTTTTTGCTTCAGCAGTATCGGCTTTGCCGCCAATAATTGCACCTGCATGACCCATTGTACGGCCTTTAGGAGCAGTAGAACCGGCAATAAATCCAACAACTGGTTTTGTTCCGTAAGCTCTAACATATTCAGCAGCTTCAGCTTCCATACCACCACCAATTTCGCCAATCATCACAATGCCGTCAGTATCAGGATCGTTCATAAACAATTCCACAGCTTCTTTGGTAGTTGTTCCAATAATTGGATCACCACCAATACCAATTGCAGTTGATTGTCCGAGACCAACTTTTGTCAACTGATCAACAGCTTCATAAGTCAAAGTTCCAGAGCGAGAAACGATTCCAACACGACCTTTTTTATGAATAAAACCGGGCATAATTCCAACCTTAGCTTCACCCGGTGTAATAACACCTGGACAATTAGGCCCAACTAAACGACTTTTTTTATCACTCAAATATTCTTTAACTTTAACCATATCACTGGTAGGAATACCTTCAGTGATACAAATAATCACGGCTATCCCAGCATTGGCAGCTTCCATAATTGCATCGGCGGCAAATGGAGGTGGAACAAAAATAACAGACACATTAGCTTTAGCTTTATCTACAGCATCTTGAACAGTATTAAAAACAGGTTTCCCCAAATGTAGCTGACCACCTTTTCCGGGAGTTACACCACCAATAATATTGGTGCCATATTCAATCATTTGACTTGCGTGGAAAGTACCTTCTCCACCGGTAAATCCTTGAACGACTACTTTTGAGTCTTTGTTTACTAGGATACTCATTTTATTTAGGTTTTTTGTATTAGAATTACATAAAAATTTAGAAAAGCAAAAGTAAAATGTTTTTCTCATTATAGAATAGAAAAAGGAAAATTAAACTGATTTTATATCCATTCCAAATAAACTTTTTTGCTCTGTGATTAACTTATATATTCTGTAAATGACGATTTTCTTTGACAATTGTCTTTTTGAGACGTAACTTTGTTCGCATACAACAAAAATCTATTTTCTATGCTTCATCATCTGACCAACAACGATACTATATGCGCACTAGCCACAGCTTCCGGTAGTGCTGCGATTGCGCTTATCCGACTTTCAGGAACAGAAAGTTTTAAGATTACTGACACCATTTTTGAAGCATCGAAGAAAGGCGTCAAAATTCAAGAAGCCGAGCCATATACCATACATTTTGGTAATATTTATGATAAAAAAGATTTGCTAGACGAGGTTTTAGTAAGCGTATTCAGAGCTCCACATAGTTATACCGGCGAAGATAGTGTAGAGATTTCATGTCACGGTTCTATATTTATTCAACAAAAAATGATAGAGCTATTATTGAAAAACGGTGCTCGAATGGCGCAAGCAGGTGAGTTTACATTACGAGCCTTTATAAATGGAAAATTCGATTTAAGTCAAGCTGAAGCTGTTGCTGATCTAATTGCTTCCAACTCAGCCGCATCGCATAGTTTAGCTCTGGAACAGATGCGCGGCGGATTCTCCACAAAAATAAAAACATTGCGAAAGGAATTTGTCGATTTAGCATCATTAATTGAATTAGAACTTGATTTTTCGGAGGAAGATGTGGAGTTTGCCGATCGCAGTCGCTTTTTAGAATTATTAGGTGAAATCAGCAAAGAAGTTAATCAACTCATCGAATCATTTGCTTTAGGAAATGTTATTAAGCATGGAATTCCGGTTGCTATTATCGGAAAACCAAATGTTGGAAAATCGACATTATTAAATCGTATTTTACAAGAGGAAAAAGCTATTGTTTCAGATATTCCGGGAACTACACGCGATAGCATAGAAGACACAATTAGTATTGAAGGTTTTGCTTTTAGATTTATAGATACTGCAGGTTTACGCTCATCAACAGATAAAATTGAAAATCTTGGAATTGAGCGTACTTATGAAAAGATTAAACAATCGAAGATAATTTTGTACGTATGTGATATTACTCAATCAACACCAAATGATCTTGTAGCTACTCTGGAAGATTTTAAAGAACATATTGAAGACAAAAGCAAACGTTTTATTTTGATTGGAAATAAGATTGACGAATTGGTTGAGATGCCTCGATACTTCAATAAATTTGTCGATTTAGAAACCATTTTTGTATCTGCAAAACGAAATGAAAATATCAATTTGATAATGGATAGTTTGGTAGCTTCAGTTAAAGATTTAGATTTAAGCGACAATACCATTATTTCGAATGCACGGCATTTAGGTGCATTGAACAAAGTAGCTGAATCAATACTTGCAGTTGAAGAGAGTTTTCAACAAGGTGTTCCAACAGATTTAATAGCCATTGATATTCGTACAGCTTTGCACTATTTAGGTGAAATCACAGGCCAAGTGACAACTGATGAGTTATTGGGGAATATTTTTGGGAAGTTTTGTATTGGAAAATAACCACCACAAAAGAAACAAACAACAAACATTTATTAAACCCTTACAAAGCCCTATTTACAGGGCTTTTTTAATGCTACACTGTTTATAATTATTTTGGTTATTTAATGGTTATTTAATGGATTATTTGTACCTTTGTTGTACCTTGAATGAATGAGGTACAAAATTTAGGTCAAAAGCCCTTTTAAAATTGCACTTAATTTCGCTTAAATATGCTTAATGATATTAAAATAAACTTAATAGTACAAAAATGAGTTCAAATATTGAAGTTCAGAAAATTTGTGAGTATTGCCACAATGAATTTACAGCCCGTAAAACGACTTCAAAGACCTGTTCAGACAATTGCGCTAAGTTGTATTACAAACAAAGAAAAAGAGCCGCAAAGATTGAGGAAACGACAAAGAAAACTATTCAGATTAAAAACAAACCTATTGAGGAACTGAAAGCAAAGGAATTTTTAACCGTCCGGGACGTGGCCACCTTATTAAACTGTTCGTCCCGTTCAGTTTATAATTACATTGAAAGCGGCAAATTGAAAGCTGTAAACCTTTCTCAAAGGCAAACCCGAATTAAAAGAACTGATTTAGATAAATTATTTGATTAAAAATATTGATATGGCTACAAAAGTAAATTTAAGACAAAAGGCTATTTCAGGAAATAGGCAAAGTTTGTATTTAGATTTTTACCCACCTATTCCACACCCGGAAACAGGCCAACCAACCAGACGGCAATTTTTAGGGCTGTATGTGTTTAATAAGCCAAAGAACCCATTTGATAAAAAGCACAATGCCGAAACTTTAAAAATTGCTGAAAGCATCAAACAGAAAAAGGAAAACCAATTGAATAAGCCTGAAATTTATTCAGGATACGAAAAAGAACAACTAAAAATTAAAGAGCAAGGCGAACAGAATTTTGTTGAGTATTTTAAACAGTTGGCCGACAAACGCAAAGCATCAAATTATGATAATTGGGTTTCGGCTTATAACTACCTTGTAAAATTCACCAATGGAAATTTGAGGTTTGCCGACCTTAACGAAACTTTATTAAGCGACTTCAAAGAATATTTACTTACAACCCAAAGCATTAAGAGTAATAAAACTAAACTTGCTCAAAATTCGGCTGTATCCTATTTTAATAAGGTTAAAGCAGCTTTAAAGCAAGCATACAAAGACGGTAAACTATTAAGCGATTTAAACGCTAAAATCGAACCAATTAAATATGCTGAAACGCAAAGGAACTTTTTAACTATTGAGGAATTAAACAGACTTGTAAAAACGGAATGTAATAATCCTTTATTGAAGCGAGCAGCCATATTTTCAGCATTAACAGGATTAAGATTTTCAGATATTAAAAAATTGATTTGGAGCGAAATAGAATACATTGAGGGCAATGGTTATTTTATTCAGTTCAAACAGCAAAAAACAAAAGGAGTTGAGGTATTGCCAATTTCTGAACAAGCATACAGCCTATTGGGTGAACGCAAAGAACCAACCGAAAAAGTATTTGCCGGGCTTACTTATTCAGCATACGAAAACAAGCATTTAGCCAAATGGATTGGATTAGCCGGAATTAGTAAAGAAATAACCTTTCATTCATTCAGGCATACATTTGCCACTTTGCAGCTAAGTAAAGGAACTGATATTTATACAGTTTCAAAAATGCTTGGACACCGTGATTTAAAAACGACACAGATATACGCTAAAATTATAAGCCAAACCAAAAGAGAAGCAGCCGACAAAATTAAATTGGATATGTAATGGAAAAAGATTTAACTAAAAAAGATTTATTAAAGTGGCTTAACACACCTCAAAAAGATGTTCCCCCTCATATTTCAAAAATATTAGATAAATATGGATTTGAGTTAATGAATGATGAATTTGATACGTGGGACGATTTTTATGAAATGATGAATAAAAGACAATTTAAAGTTTTTCCAAATGAAGGATTAGGAACGATAAAGCATTTTTTTGATAACTTTAATAGTAAACTTGAAATAATTAAAACAGATGTTTCTGTAAAGAGAAAATTAGAAAAATTAC
>CAZTST010000038.1:15957-19261 GCA_964616585.1 uncultured Draconibacterium sp. | reverse complement strand
CGCCCTGCAATGCGTCAAAAAGTTCTAAGGACTCAGCTAATGTTTCCGCGCAAATATATGAAAAATTACTTTCAATTGAAGCATCAAAATCAGGATGTTTTTGTATAATTATTTTTATTTTGTCTGTTACTTCAAATCCTTTTTCTTTACGTAAACTTTGAATTTTATTAATCAAATCGCGAGCTTTACCTTCGTAAATCAGTTCTTCAGTTAAGGTAGTATCTAAAGCAACTGTAAAAAGACCTGATGTAGCAATTAGCCAGCCGGGAATGTCCTCAGTAATTATTTCTGCATCCTCAATGCTGATTTCTATTGTTTCATTGGCCAATTGCAGTGAGTAGACTCCTTCTTTTTCTAGGGTTTTAATTCCTTCCTGGTCAATTTCCTGAATGGCTGCAGCAATTTGTTTCATCATCTTGCCATATTTTGGTCCAAGACTCTTGAAATTAGCTTTGATTTTTTTTACCAGAATTGGAGAATCTTCAGGCATAAATTCAAGTGTTTTTACATTCACCTCCGATAAAATCAAGTCTTTAATTAGCTCTATTTGTTCTTGAAAATCACCGTTCAATACAGGAATCATAAGCTTATTTAATGGCTGGCGAACACGTAAATTATGTTTTTTTCTGAGCGATAGCACCATTGAAGAAAATGCTTGTGCCATTTCCATACGTTCTTCCAGCTTTTTATCAATCCATTCGGTTTTAGCGATTGGCATATCAGTCAAATGAATAGATTCTACTTGATGTTTTCTACTAACCCTGTTCAAATCGTTAAACAACTTCTCACTATAAAAAGGCGCAATTGGTGAGCTGAGTTGCGCAACTGTTTCTAAACAAGTATAAAGAGTTTGATAAGCAGAAATTTTATCCTGCGAATAATCCCCTTTCCAAAATCGGCGGCGACTTAAACGAACAAACCAATTGCTTAAATGTTCGCCTACGAAATCAGAAATTGCACGACCGGCACGTGTTGGTTCATAATCGGCAAAAGACTGATCCACAACTAAGATCAGGCTATTTAATTCAGACAAAACCCATCGGTCTATTTCCGGACGTTCTTCAATAGGTAAATCTTTTTCGGCATAAGTAAAACCATCAATATTGGCGTAAAGAGCAAAGAATGAATAGGTGTTATATAAAGTTCCAAAGAATTTTCTTCTTACTTCTTCAATTCCACTTAAATCGAATTTCAAATTATCCCAAGGCTGGGAATTGGTAATCATATACCATCGAGTAGCATCGGCACCATATTTTTCAAGTGTTTCAAAAGGATCAGCAGCATTTCCCAATCGTTTCGACATTTTATTGCCCATTTTATCCAGAACTAATCCATTGGATATTACGTTTTTATAGGCTACTTTATCGAATACCATTGAAGCAATTGCGTGAAGAGTGAAAAACCAGCCTCGAGTTTGGTCAACACCTTCTGCAATAAAATCTGCAGGAAAGAAGTTGTCAATTATTTCCTTATTCTCAAAAGGATAATGCCATTGTGCATATGGCATAGAACCACTATCAAACCAAACATCAATTAAATCGGGCTCGCGATACATTGGTTTACCCGATTCAGAAAGCAGCACAATATTATCAACATAAGGACGATGAAAATCGAAAGTTTCGTAATTTTCTTTTGACATATCGCCCGGAACAAAATTGGCCAATGGGTTTTCTGTCATCAATCCTGCAGCAATTGCTTTTTCTATTTCGCTTTTCAAATGTTCGGCGGAACCAATAAAAATTTGTTCGTTCTGATCTTCCGAACGCCAAATAGGTAATGGAATACCCCAAAAACGAGAACGGCTTAAATTCCAATCAAGAAGATTCTCCAACCAATTGCCAAAACGCCCGATACCTGTTGCTTTGGGTTTCCAATTTATGCTGTTGTTAAGCTCTATCATTCGGCTTTTCATAGCAGTAGTTTTTATAAACCAGCTATCTAGTGGATAATAGAGAATTGGCTTGTCGGTACGCCAGCAATGTGGATATGAGTGCGTATGTTTTTCAGCTTTAAAAGCCCTATTTTCTTTTTTTAGTTTTACAATTATATCTATATCAACGGGTTGATTTCTTAATGGGTCATCGTCTGAATAGTATTCGGCTTTTACAAAACGTCCGGCAAATTCGCCCATTTCTTTTACAAATCTTCCGGTTTTATCAACCATAGTTAATGCTCCGATACCATTTTGAGCAGCAACACGAAAGTCATCGGCACCAAAACTTGGTGCAATATGAACAATTCCAGTACCCTCTTCGGTGGTGACAAAATCGCCTATCAACACTCTAAAAGCATCACCTTCTTCTGGTTGTGCGTAAGGTAGCAGTTGTTCGTAAACTAAACCTTCCAATTCGCTTCCTTTATATTCGCCAGCAACTTCAAAAGGAATTTCCTTTTGACCTGCTTCATAATCTTCTAATTTTAAATCAGTATTTTTTGTGTTGAAGAAATTGCTAACTAATTCTTTTCCAATTATTACGCTTATTTTTTCGAAAGTGTAAGGATTATAAGTTTTAACAAGAACATAGTCGATATTTTTTCCAACTGCAAGAGCGGTATTTGATGGTAAAGTCCAGGGAGTTGTTGTCCATGCAAGGAAAAAGATATCGCCAAAAGCATTTTCAAATAATTTTTCGCCGGCAATATTTCGAACTACTTTAAATTGAGCTGTCAGAGTAGAATCTTTTACATCGCGATAGCAACCAGGCTGATTTAGTTCGTGAGTACTTAAACCTGTTCCGGCAGCAGGCGAGTAAGGCTGTATAGAATAGCCCTTGTAAATCAGTCCTTTATCGTTTAGTTTGCCCAATAAATGCCAAACAGTTTCGATGTATTTATTATCAAAAGTGATATAAGGATTATGCAAATCGACCCAATAACCCATTTTTTTAGTCAGGTCGTCCCAAAGGTCTTTGTATTTCATTACTTCGGTTCGACAAGCTTTATTGTAATCTTCGACAGAGATTTTAGTTCCAATATCTTCTTTTGTAATTCCTAAACTTTTTTCAACACTAATTTCTACAGGTAAACCATGAGTATCCCATCCGGCCTTACGACTAACATAGTTTCCTTTAAGTGTTTGATAGCGACAAACAATATCTTTTATGGCACGAGCCATTACGTGATGAATACCCGGAACACCATTTGCTGAAGGAGGGCCTTCGTAAAAAATGTAAGGTTTATTTCCTTCACGGTTTTTCAAACTTTTCTCGAAAATATCATTCTGTTCCCAAAATTGTAATATTTCTTTAGCTATCGCCGAGAGGTCGAGATTTTTATATTCCTGATATTGTGCCATTCTAGTAAA
>CAZTST010000038.1:0-15947 GCA_964616585.1 uncultured Draconibacterium sp. | reverse complement strand
GAAATTTTTAACTTTCCAGCATAGAAAAAGCTTTTATATCGAAAGACATGAATTTATTGAAGAATAACGAAAATTGATATCTTTGCAATCAAATTTGCCCTCAAAATAAATTAATAAATGAACAATCAGGAACTCTTATTCTTTGCAGCCTACATACTTTTTGTAATAATTATGCTTTCTATCGATTTGGGTTTATTAAATCGGAAAGCGCATGTAGTTGGAATGACAGAAGCCATCTGGATGAGTGTTTTTTGGGTAGGCTTAGGTGTTTCGGCGTATTTTTTCTTTCGTTATTTTGGTCATTTTGTTCATGGTTTAGAAACTTTAGAAGAGTTGCAATCGAGGATTAGCTTTTATCGACATCCAATTGATATTGCCGGTTTGAATTTTGAAGATGCTCGCGAATTGTATAATAAAAATCTATCGCTCGAATATATTACTTCATATTTAATTGAGAAAGCCCTTTCAGTTGACAATATTTTTGTCATGATTCTGATATTCAAAGGTTTTGGAATAGGAAATAAATACTTTCATCGTGTTTTGTTTTGGGGAATTGTTGGTGCGGTTGTTATGCGTTTCTTCTTCATTTTTGCTAGCGCGGCCTTAATTCATGAGTTTTATTGGGTGCTGTATATTTTTGGTGCTTTCCTGATTTATAGTGGAGCAAAAATATTTTTCCAGAAGAACGAGGGACATATAGAGACAAAAAATCATCCGCTCGTAAAATTTGCAAGCAAACATTTTAAGGTTGCCGGCGATTATGTAGGTCAGGCATTCATACTCAAACGTGATGGAAAATATTTACTTACACCTTTGTTTTTAGTTTTACTGGTAATTGAATTTTCGGATGTTGTTTTTGCAATGGATAGCATCCCTGCCATTTTTAGTATCACCCTTGATCCTTATATCGTATTCTTTTCCAATATTTTTGCAATATTGGGTTTAAGAGCACTTTTCTTCTTGGTTTCCAATATTATGGAGATGTTCCGATTTTTGCAATATGGTTTGGGCGTTTTGCTTTCGTTTATTGGAATTAAACTTCTTTTTCACGATTTTTTATACGAAAAACTGGGAATAGGAACTATAGAATCCTTGTATCTGATACTGCTAATTTTGGGTGTTAGCATTACTGCTTCTTTGCTTTTTCCTGAAAAAAAGGAAGAATATAAAGTTTAATCATTTTTAAGTTTCTCAACGAAAATCTGCAACAATTGCTCAGCGGCTTGATAAGGACTAATTTTTTGTTCAGCGACTTGCTTTTCTATGAATTTGCTTTTCTCTTGCATAGCGATATCTGCAAAAAAGCGACTTTGAAGTTTTGCCTCTAAGCTATTGTTTAAAGCCAGCATATTTTGTTCTTTTCTTTTTTGATTGAAATAACCGTTGGTTAAAGTGTATTGTTGATAATCCATTATCATTTCCCAAACTTCTTCTAAACCGGTAAGTTTTATAGATGAACAAACTAATGTTTTTGGTGTCCAGTTAGAAGGTGGATTTGGGAAAAGATGCAATGCATTGGCATATTGCGATTTAGCAAGAAGAGCTTTTTGATAATTATCACCATCGGCTTTATTAATAACCAATGCATCAGCCATTTCCATTATGCCACGTTTAATCCCTTGCAGTTCATCGCCGGCTCCTGCCAACATAAGTAATAGGAAAAAATCGACCATTGAATGCACCGTAGTTTCACTTTGTCCAACACCCATAGTTTCAACAAAAATTATCTCATAACCGGCAGCTTCGCAAAGCACAATACTTTCTCGGGTTTTTTGTGCAACTCCACCCAATGATCCTGCCGAAGGAGAAGGCCGTATAAAAGCATTTTTGTGAATGGAGAGTTTTTCCATGCGGGTTTTATCGCCTAAAATACTTCCTTTACTTCTGGCACTGCTTGGATCTATGGCCAAAACAGCTAATTTCTTTTTATGCTTTTCAACTAATAAAAAACCTAGCGCTTCAATAAAAGTGCTTTTTCCAACTCCGGGAACTCCGGTAATTCCAATTCGTAAAGCTTTTCCGGAATGCGGCAGACATGTTTCGATAATCTTTTGGGCCAGTTCTTGATCGCTGTCTAATGTGCTTTCAATCAAAGTAATAGCTTGACTTAAAATTGCTCGCTGAGATGTTAGAATACCATCAGTATAGTATTCAACCGAATATCGATCAGATAAGTTTTTTTGGCTGTTTTTAATATGTGGACTAATAGATTCAGGAGGAGAAATTCCTTTCTGCACTTTAAGAGCCGATTTATTTTTCAGAGGTTTCATTCTAAAGCTAAGTAAGGCAAAGGTATTAAAAAGTAGTGAAAACAGAATGTAGTTAAAATTCTGAATATTTTATCACAATGTTTGCTTAATCCATTTTTATTAGTACTTTTGCAGTCCCAAAAAAGTTAAACTTAAGAATTTAAGAAAATGTATGCAATTGTAGAAATTCAAGGGCAACAGTTCAAAGTTGAAAAAGATCAGAAGATTTTTGTACACCGTTTGGATAGTGAAGAAGGCGCTTCATTAGAGTTTGACAAGGTGTTATTGACTGACAACGAAGGAACTGTTATCGTAGGAACCCCGACCGTAGAAGGCGCAAAAGTTTCCTGCAAAGTCATCGAGCATGTGCGCGGTGATAAAGTACTCGTTTTTAAGAAAAAGCGAAGAAAAGGTTATAAAAAGTCCAGAGGACACCGTCAGGATTTCTCGCAAATCTTGATTGAAAACATCGCTCTTTAATTAGACGGTTAATTATTTAAAAAACTAAAAAATTTTAAAAAATGGCTCATAAAAAAGGTGCAGGTAGTTCAAAAAACGGTAGAGAATCTCATAGTAAACGTCTGGGCGTAAAAATATATGGAGGTCAGTTTGCAAAAGCCGGCAACATTATTGTTCGCCAAAGAGGAACGGTTCATAACCCCAGCGAAAACGTTGGAATTGGTAAAGACCATACCTTGTTTGCTTTAACCGAAGGGATTGTTGAATTCACTAAAAAGAGAAATCAAAAATCTTACGTTTCGGTTTCACCGCTAACTACTGAAGAAGAAAAAGCAAATTAAATTTTGCCTTTCTGTAAAAAATCTAACTCCTGCCAATTTGGCGGGAGTTTTTTTATGTACGCTGGCTAATTGTGCTTTTGTGCTTTGGCGGCAATTTTTTAAAGGAATCCAATATTCAAAATAGGAGAATAAAAACACCTTTTCTTCTTCATTCTAAAGAATCGGCTTATTTTTGCAAAAAATCTAAACATGCTTACAATTCAATTTATTAAAGAGAATCCTCAGGAAGTAGTTGACCGATTGAAAATAAAGAATTTCAATGCCGAAATTCTTGTTGAAGAAATTCTTAACCACAACGAAAAACGCCGCGAAACTCAAAAACAGCTCGATGATATCCTGGCGGAAAGCAATAACATAGCCAAAGAAATTGGAATCCTTTTTAAACAAGGCAAAGCCGAGGAAGCCAATGCTTTGAAAATCAAAACAGCTGAGCTCAAAGAAAGTTCTAAAGCTTTTGGCGATGAGCTTAGCGAAATCGAAAAAGCTCTCCTCAATAAGCAACTGCTTTTGCCTAATCTTCCACATAAAAGTGTAAAAGCAGGAAAAGGAGAGAACGACAATGAGATTATAGAGAATCAAGGAAGGATTCCCGTATTGCATGAAAATGCTGTTCCCCATTGGGAATTAACTTCTAAATACGATTTAATCGATTTTGAATTGGGCGTTAAAATTACCGGAGCAGGCTTCCCCGTTTATAAAGGGAAAGGCGCCAAATTACAAAGAGCTTTAATCAATTTTTTCCTCGATGAAGCAATAGATGCAGGATATAACGAGGTTCTTCCTCCTTTGATGGTAAATGAAGATTCTGCATACGGAACAGGGCAACTTCCCGATAAAGAAGGGCAGATGTATCATGTGGGTGTAGATAATTTATATTTGATTCCTACGGCTGAAGTTCCTGTAACAAACATCTACCGTGATGTGATTTTAAAAGCCAATGAACTCCCAAAAAAAAACGTAGCCTTTTCTTCCTGTTTCCGTCGCGAAGCAGGATCCTATGGCAAAGACGTTCGCGGATTGAATCGATTACATCAATTCGAGAAAGTGGAAATTGTGCAGATACAACATCCCGACAAATCCTACGAAACTTTAGAAGGAATGCGGGCACACGTTGCTTCTTTGTTGGATAAATTAGAATTACCCTATCGCGTGCTGCGTCTTTGCGGTGGCGATGTTAGTTTTGCATCAGCGCTTACTTACGATTTCGAAGTCTATTCAACAGCACAAAAACGCTGGTTAGAAGTGAGCTCGGTTTCTAATTTCGAGAACTTTCAATCCAACCGCATGAAGCTTCGTTTTAAAGACGAGAATGGTAAAAATCAGCTAGCACATACATTGAATGGCAGCGCATTGGCATTGCCTCGCATTATGGCTTCTTTGCTCGAAAATAATCAGACCGAAGAAGGAATAAATATTCCTAAAGCACTGCAAGCCTATACCGGGTTTGAGATTATCAAGTAAAAATAAAAAATGGCGGATT
Source organism: uncultured Draconibacterium sp. (assembly GCA_964616585.1). GTDB lineage: Bacteria > Bacteroidota > Bacteroidia > Bacteroidales > UBA12170 > UBA12170. Next base: position 11,418 of record CAZTST010000038.1, on the reverse strand, counting down.
ACGTAAGACCCAAAAAACACCTCGGACAGCATTTTTTAACCGACAAAGCAACAGCTCGATTAATAGTAGATGCAATAAATCCGTTGACAGAAAACTTGATTGAAATTGGTGCCGGAACAGGTGTACTTACCCAATATATTTTAGAGAAAAAGATACTAAACTTTAAAATAATTGAAATAGATACAGAATCGATAAATTATTTGCTTAAACATTTTGAAGGTATTGACAAGCAAGTGATTGAGGGTGATTTTTTACATACCAAACTCGAAGATTTATTTACGGATAATTTCTCTATTATTGGAAATTTTCCATACAATATCTCTAATCAAATTCTTTTTAAAGTTTATGAGAACAGACAGAAGGTTGTTGAAGTTGTTGGAATGTTTCAAAAAGAAGTGGCTGAACGTATTGCCTCAAAACCCGGAAAGAAAACCTACGGCATTTTGAGTGTTTTATTACAAGCATATTACGATATCGAGTATTTATTTACGGTAAATGAAGAAGTTTTCGATCCACCACCAAAAGTTAAATCAGGAGTTATACGATTAGTGAGAAATAGTATTTTAAAACTTGATTGTAACGAAGCTCTTTTTAAAACCGTAGTAAAAACTGCTTTTAATCAAAGACGAAAAACCTTAGGAAATGCGTTAAAAATTATGGGCGCAAAAGATTGGCCTGAAGAATATAAAGAAATTCTAAGCAAAAGAGCAGAGCAATTGGGCGTTAGCGATTTTGTATTATTGACCAATCTTGCTGCAGAAACTATTTCTCGAGCTTAAGCAGATTCACATAATCTTTTATCAAATCGTTGGAAACCAGCACCGTCAAGCTATAATGTTTTATTCTCCATTCACCCGATGTGTTTTTCTCCATAACGGCAGTTCCACGACAAAGACCCATCCATGTATCCAGAGTTTCGTCTACCCAGGCATAATGCCCATAATCGCCTAAATAGACATTCCTGTCCTTTTTCTTGAAATTCCATGCATTGCCCCGTACAAAATAACTTTTATAAAGGTTTTCAAATTCTTTAGCAGTCCATATTTCCTTTGGGTCGGTACCCAAATACATGGCGTTTTCGGCAAACAGATTGAAATAGGTAGTATCGGCAACTGAAGCTCTCTCGTGCCAACTATCCAAAATCCGGTTAATATTGCGTATTTCTTCATTTTTGCTTTTTGCTTCCGATTGAGCAAATAGCACTGGCGTATATACCATCGCCAATAGAAATAATAGGAATGCTTTTCTAATCATGCAATAAAGGTACAATAAAAGCGAATTCGCACACGAAAAATTGCACCCATAATAGCTGGAATGTTTTCGATAATAGCAATAAGAAAACTAAGTGTGTTTTGGCAAAATATTCTTAAAAGATATTGTTATATCTAGTTTACAACCACAACCTTTTTAATATCAGCCAACTCGCCGGACTTTAACATCACGTAATAAATTCCTGATGGAAGATGAAGGGGTTTCCACTCGATACTGTAGCTTCCTCTTTCTTTTTGTCCTTCGGCAAGTGTTGTAATAAGTTGTCCCGATGAATTCAAAACCTGAAGTAATACATCACATTTCTGAGTTATATTGAATTTTATTTGTGTCGAATTATGAATCGGATTGGGCGCAATTTGTTCCAGTCGAAATGAACTTTCCGCTCCCATTGTGTATTCCAGATTAGTAAATATCGAGGGATTTGCATGCACCCATGCGGTATAAATAAGCTCAGATAGTGCATGCGAAGCATTGCTGAACAGAGGGATGGTAAATTCTTTGGTCTGATCCCAAAGAGCTTGTTTGTATTCTGTTGAATATATATTACTATTTACACTTTTAGCGTAATCATCTGCGGTAAGCACCTCACTAACAAAAGAATAATTGGTGTACAGGTAATTAAAAATATACTGATTTACATCCTGAATTTCGACGGTCTCCCGGCCCTCGTAAATGATTTCGGAAATATAGGCATTGATCATGGTGCTTTCATAGCGGGAATGGATTCCGGTATTTCCAGTGTACTGACCATCATAATTTCTGGTGATGTGAAGCGGCATATGCCCATCAGCCACATAATGTCCCAGATCGGCAGCAAAGAGAACCGCTTTGTCCATGTCCTGACGTTTAAAACAACTTTCCAGCGAATCAAAAGCAGCAATGGTTGCCCAGGGCAAGATGCCATTACCGTAAACAAATGAAGTCCCATGAATGGCAATAGCTTCAACAAGTGTTTGAGGAATACTGCCATCTGTATTAAACTCGTTGTAATTGTCAATATCAATATAATGCTTTACACTTTCGTTAGGATCATCTGATTTTCGATAGTCAGCATCCGAGGCATGGCTTGCTAAAATACTTAGCCAGGCATTAAACTGAACCATATCCGAGTTAAAAGAAAGTCCGGAAGCCATATTTATCTTATAATGTCCAGTGCTTCCCCAGCTAACTAGAATGATAGACAAACTTATCAATCCCAAGATTGTAAAAAATTGTTTTTTCAAAAGTATATTTCTTAGTTGTTAGGCCACAAATATAGCCATATACAGTCAGTTATCTTGCTATTTATTCGTATTCAGTAATAATACCACCGCTCAATCTCAAAATTTCCGTATTGGCATCCAGTAAATTATAAACGGCTTCCAAACGATTAAATTCTGCGTTGATATAAACCATTTGAACATCTCTAAAATTGAATGAATTGATAGCACCACTTTTAAAACGTTCTGTTGACAATTCCAGATTTAGTTTTGCTTTTTCAAGGGATAAATCAGCTACACTCAACAGCTGCTTCCGAATGCTGTACATATCAAAAATACTAACCATGGCATTTGATAAGCTCTGTTTCATTTGATTGATTTCCAACAGCCCAATCTCCTCTTGAATATGAGCATCCTGAATGGCTCTTTTTGTTCTTCCACCATTGAATAAATTAAAACTCAAAGAAAAATTTGCATAGAAATCGTAGGAATAATTTGAGGTTCGAGTCATCCCATCATATAACACGCTATAGTTGTTAAAATCGCTTCCGCTCGAAAGCCGCAGACTCGGATACAAAGCAGTACGTGAGAAATCTATATTCTTTTTTAGAATTTCCTGATTGATGTATTGATTGGTAATGGTTTTATTACTACTAAACATCTGCGCTTCGATGATTTCGAAATCGTAATCAGCCTCCAAAACAGTAAACTCATCGGTCAATTCAAATTTGCTCGATTTATCCACACCCAAAAGGAGGTTTAAATTCAGCAACGATTTCTTTAGCTCCAATTGTTGCAAAAGAAAGTTTGTAGAATCGCTTAAAAAAGCATTTTGTGCTTGCAGAACATCGTAACTTACAGCTGCTCCAATGCTTTGCTTTGTTTGCATATATTCAAAGCGATCGCGCGAAAGTTTCTTTACTGTCTCAATGCTTTTAAGCTTTTCAACATTAAGTAACGTTTTATAATAGGCTAAAACAACAGCTTGAATTTTGTTTTCAACCACTAAAGCCACATTCCCTTCTGTCAGGCTTACTAATAGATCGAATTTAGCTTTAGTAATACGTGCAGCAAACCCATTAAATAGCGTCCAATTTAGCTGTGCATAAGGTCTTACGCTATAGTTTACTGATTCGTCGCGGCTATTCTGAGTAACAACCGCTCTTGCGTTGTCGTAACGATTGTTCTGAGCCGCCCCAATATCAATCATTGGATAAAAACCCGCAGAACCTAAATTGTTATACAATTTCGCACTCTCCAAATTCTTCTCTACTATTTGAATATCAAAATTCTTCTCGAGCATGATATCAATGGCACTTTTTAAGCTTAAAGGCGCACCTGTTTGGGCTTTTAGTCCAATTGAACCAAAAGCCAAAAACAAAATCACTACTAAATATTTTGTATTTTTCATTCTTATTCTATTATTCGTTTGCTATCGCGAACCGAGGGTTCTACTTCCAATTCATCGGGTAATAAATTACCATCAAATACTTTTTCTCCACGAACTATTCGTCCAATCATCCTTCGAGATCCAATATAATATCGCTTGGATTCGTTCAATACCAATATCATTGGGGGGAAGAAAAGAAGAATAAAACTGGTACCGAAGAAAACACCATAAGCCAATGATATAGCCATAGGAATTAAAAACTGTGCCTGAAAACTATTCTCCAAAATCAAAGGATACAATCCTGCAACTGTTGTAATTGTGGTAAGTAAAATCGGTCTAAAACGTGATATACCGGCTCGATATACTGCATCTTTGATACTAAATCCTTCCAGAAGCAAACTGTTGTATTTAGCCAGATACACTACCGAATCGTTGATTACAACCCCCGATAGTGCGACCATTCCCCAGGCACTTAATATAGACACAGGGAATCCTTCAATACCGTGTCCCCAAACTGCGCCTAACCATCCCAAAGGTATAATGAGGATAATAATAAAACTTTGAGAGAAAGATTTAAAGTGAAGCATAATGATAATCATCATAACGAGAAAAGCAATACCAAAATACTTAGCCATCTCTTTCTGAGCATCTCCGCCATCGCGCTGTTGTCCTTGATACATAGTAGTTACACCCGGATAATTCGCTAAAAGTCGGGGAAGTATTTCTTTATTAACTCGTTCCAAAATAGGAGGAACAGGCGCATACATATCAACCAACTCTGCATCGATACGAATTTCGCGGGCAGCATTGTAGTGTTTAATACTTACCGGTCCACGTTCAATTGTATAATCAACCAATTCCATTAATGGATATTCGCCAGCCATGGTTTTAATCTTCACATTTTCGAGCTGACCAATATTCAATCTGTCCGATTGCGGATAGCGAACCCAAACGCGTATTTCATCTTTTCCTGATTGCAAGCGTTGAGCCTGTCCTCCAAAAAAACCATAACGTAATTGATTAGCGATCTCAGCTTGAGACAATCCTAAAAAATAGGCTTTTGGTTTTAACTTGATTTGAACTTCACGCATACCTACCGATGTGTTTTCGGTGATATCTTTCAATTCTTGCAAACCACTTAGCTCTGTTTTTAAAAAGTCTTTCGCGTGATTAAGTTCCTCCAAATTTTTACCCATTAAGCTGATAGAAAGAGGACTTCCCCAGCGGTTTCTTCCACCAATATTTAATTTTTCAGCTTCGGGTACTTTACCAATAATTTTCCGAACCCTTTCTGATATCTGCGATGTAGAAATAGGCGACTTTTCCATATCGCGAAAGGTAACCATTAATGAACCTGCATGTGCTCCAGATTCTGTTCCGGAAAAAGCGCTTCCCAAATTCACAAAAGTATAATTCACAAAAGTATTTGTATCGGCAAATTCTTCCATCAACTCATCGTTAACCTGCCACATTACATCTTCAAATCGATGAAGTGTTTTTAAGGTTTGCTCAGCACCGGAGCCCGGTTTGTAAGCAATTTCTATATTGATTTGGTCGAATTCCATAGCAGGAAAAAAAGTGTAATTGATTAGTCCTCCTTGAAATAAGCCAATGGTTATCATAAAAGCGGAAATGGGTAAACCCAAAGCCAGCCACTTCCAATTAATCATAAATTTTAAAACACTTCCGTAGATTCTGTCACGCATAAAAGAAACTCCAGTGTCCAATTTTCTTCGAACCCAAGGTGTCGTATCATTCCCTTCTGCATCGATATGGCTTTTTAAAATTTTTGGATTGGACAAATGAGCAGGCAATACCAAAAAGGCTTCGAACAATGAAAAACCTAAACTAACAACCACTACGAACGCCATTTCGTACATCATCTCCATTCTTCCGGTCAACAACAAAAGCGGCATAAAAGCAACAATTGTTGTGGCTACAGAAGTAGCAATGGCTGGAATTACTTCCATCGTTCCATCAACAGCAGCCTTCATCGGCGATTTACCCATTTCGAAATGCTGGAATATATTCTCGGCAATTACAATTCCATCATCAACCAGAATTCCTATCACCAATATCATCCCAAATAATGAAATCATATTGATTGTAATTCCTGCCATGCTAGCAATTATAAACATACCCAAAAATGCCGATGGAATTCCCCAGGCAACCCATAATGAAAGACGAACATTTAAAAATAGACTTAGGGTAATCAATACAAAAAGCAATCCCGTAAATCCGTTCGAGTATAAAAGATTTAAGCGACTGAGTAATAGGCTAAGGAAATCGAAGTTGATGGTTAGTTCAGCATTATCATGCGTAGCATTAAAGTCTTTTACATAGGTTCGGAGATAATTTGTAATATCTTCTAAATCCTCTTCAGCCAATTTACTCACATTGAATGATATGGCCAATTTGCCATTCATTTCTGTTTGTTGGGGTGTTTCCGAAAATTGCAGTTTAACTGTAGCTACATCTCGAATTCGAATCTGACTCCCATCGGGTTGAGCTCGAACAATGATATCGGCTATATCATCCGGATTAACTGTACGCGAACGTGAACGAATCAGAATTTCTTCCTTATCATTGCGAAGCAAACCTGCTGAATAATCCTGATTGTTGTTTCGAATGGCATTTGATATTTCGGCAAAACTCAGATTATATCTTAAGAGGTTCACTTCAGAAATCTCAACCGAAATTTCCAAAGCGGGATAACCGCTCACGCTCAATTGAGATATTTTTCCTGAATTGTAGAAATCTAATTCAATGGCATCGGCTAATTTTTTGAGTGTAATTAAATCAACATCTCCACTTAAACCTAAAAAGGCAGCTTGTGTACTTGACCGCTGTTTGAAAACGATGGGTTTTTCTGCATCTATGGGGAAAGAACTAATTCCATCGACCGCATTTTTAACTTCTGCCAAGGTTAGGTCAATATCATATTTTCCAGTCGTTTCAACCTGGATACGAGCAAAATTCTCAGAAGAGGTTGACGTAATTTCTTTGATGCCGACCAATCCACGCAAGGCTTCTTCAACACGAGTAGTAATACCCTCTTCCATTTCTTTTGGAGAAGCTCCCGGGTTGGCCACATTAACCATAATGGTGGTGGTTTTCCTTTCCGGGAAAAAGGATTTTTTCATGCTCAACATACTGAAAGTTCCTGCAAGCAGGATTACCGCAACTATTAAATTGGCATAAAAAGGATATTTTACAAATGCACTAACTATCTTTTTCATCGAACTATTGTTTTAGCATTTGTGCCTGCACAGGCATTTGATCAGTAGGATTTAATGGCAACTCTATCGCCATTATGCTGTTTTCGGCTGGCCCTGAAAAATAAAGGTAATCATCGTCTACTTTTATAACCTCAATCAATGTTTTTTTCAATTTATCGTTCTCAACCAAATAAATTTCATTAAAATTAAAAACAGAACTGCGAGGCACTTTCATAACGTTACTTAATGAAAACCCATTGAAACGAGCATTTAAATACATCCCATCGAAAAGCTTGTGGGCGCCTGTATTAGGTACGCTTACATATACAATAACAGATTGCGTTTTAGCATCCACAAATTCAGATATACGAGAAACGTTTCCTTGTGCAATAACTTCTTCTGATAGATAAAGATCCACTGGTTTTCCAATCTTTATCCATTTAACCTGATCAACTTTAATCGAAACTTCCAATTCAAGTAAATCGGTACGAATAATAGAGGCTATACGAGTTCCTGGGTTTGCAATGGAACCTTCCTGAAAATAAACTTGTGCAAAGGAACCGTTAAAAGGAGCATATATTTGATATTTTGCCAATCTTATTTCGCTGCTTTGGATGGTATAATAATCGTTGAAAATATTTTTACTGGCTAAATAAATTTTTTCTTGTTCTGATTTAATTTTTGGCAACTCAGGAAGTTCTTTATTCAAATCGATGGTATTAAAAAATTCCATCCAGGCTGAATAATTCGCCTCAAAATCGTATTTAAAATCCGGCAAAACATTTGCTACTGAAGTCAGAAACTTACTTTTAGACGCTCGCAAAGCCAACTTGGCTTCCTCATCATAAACGCTATAGAGTAGTTGGCCTTTTTTAAAAGACTGTCCTGCTTTATGCGAAACATCGCCAGGCAGAATTTTTCCTTGCACCTCTGAAATTAAATCCACTTTATGATTACTACTTAATCTGCCCTGATTAGCTATACTTATAGGAATTTCAGAATAAGTGATTGTCTGGGTTTTAACAAATGGTATATTTTTAACTACTCGTGGTGGTGCAGGTTGCTTTTTTAAAGAAGTAAGATAAACCATAGATAAATAAGAGATAGCGCCTATTAAAACTAAAATAATTATGCCAAATGTAAATTTTCGAATGTTCATAGGAATTTAATCGTAAAATATTTCAACAAGAATAAAAGTCATTTCCAATCTAAAGAGCTGATAATTAATGTTAACAATTCGTTAACAATGAAGTAAATCGCCCGAAAGTGGACAGCAAAAGTAGGGAAAAAGTCAATATAGACTTTGTTAAATTAATTTAATACGAATAATAAGTATGGTAAGATTCCCATTTCCATTTGTGGAAATCAAACTAAATATGATCATCTTTCTCAATTACAATTTTCTGACTGCAATAAAAAAATGTTGTACTTTTATATAGCTCAATTTTATGATTATAGATTGCCTTCGTGTGCTCTATTTCCTCAATTGGGAATTAAAGCTATTATAAAAGTCAGTAAATCAAGATGTAAATTAATAAATCTAAAATTATCATATCAAAAAAAAGATTGACATTCAAAATTAACTTTTAGGTATTCATTGTTTTTAATTCGATCAAAATGATAGACTCAAATATCGAAAAACATGCTAAAAAGATGCGCTCGGAAGTTTTTAAGCATATGCTAAAGACTAGAGGACAAAAATACCGCGCCTTTCTTTTTTATCTTCGATTATTCAAATATCTTTCTTTTAATTGGTCTCGTGGGAAATTCCTTGAATCTTATTATACCTTAATGCGTTATTTAGATGATGTGGTGGACGGAGATATAGCAATTCCAAACGGATATATTGACTCCGTATCTTACTTGTCAGAAAAAATTAATTTCTCAGAAAATCCAAATAATCCAAAGGATAAAATAGATTTTTTGATGTTGCATTGTTTCGATTTGGCTAAAAGCTTTAACGAAGATTTTACAATGGAATCAAATGATATTCTTCACTCGCTTCTATTTGACGCAAAGCGCAGAGGAAAACAAATTATTTTTCCTGAAAAAGAGCTTATGTTTCATTTCCATAGCTTAGATGTTAAGGGAACAATTAGGGCAACACTTAAAGTTTTTAATGAAGATCCCACAAAATATAAAATTCTGGAATCGCTTGGAATAGCATCACGTTACCAATATGATTTGGAAGATTTTGAAACAGACATAAAATCCGGTTATATTAATATATCAAAAGAAGAATGTCAACTTTTTGAAATTCACATCAACGATTTGCAGAATATCAATTCAATAGCAATAAAAAAATGGTTGCGTTTTCGTGCTGAGCAAGGTTTGGCTTTGTTAGAAGAACATCAGGGAAAGTTATCAGAAGGAAAATTTTCGCTTTTAGCAAGACTTGCTTTGCTATTTGTATATGAATTACCGGCACGAAAATGTTTTCGAAAGATTCTTTCCGGAAAAAAATATCCAACGTATTAAAAACAAGAGCTATGAAAAATATTAGTATTTCATCCAAACATAGAGAAGAATTCCATCTTAATAAATGGTTTCTCGACTTTATTTGTGAAAATGGAGATGCAATGATTTTCTATGTTGCTAAATTAAAATGGCGTGGAATTGAAGTTCCTTATACTAGTTGGCTTTACTATAAAGCTTCGACAGGCGTTACAACTCAATCACGATTTAGAAAGATTTATCTGCCTGAGATTAAGGATAATATCATCTATTGGAATGACAAAAAATTTAATATAAACGGCAGCTGGGAATCTTTGTCTGATTCAATTCAGGCTCGATTATTTGATTCTGCAGAAGGTTATTTATACTGGAATTGTATTCAGCCGTATTCTAAAGTACATTTAAAGATAAACGAGAGCAATTTTAATGGGGATGGCTATGCTGAGCAACTCATACTTACAATAGCTCCCTGGAAAATCCCAATGAATGAACTTCGATGGGGGAGATTTTCGTCTCAAAAAGTTCATTTAGTTTGGATTGAATTAAGAGGTGATGATATACAACAATGGATTTGGTTTAATGGAGAAAAGATTGAAAATGCAATTATTGAGGATCATCAAATAGTAATTCCTTCAAAAAAGCTGAGGCTTGCGCTGGATAGAGGTGTAGAATTAGAGTCAGAAAAAAAGATACTGCAAGTGGTGAAAAGCCTCATTCGCTATCTTCCAAACTTCAATAAATCAATACCTATGCAGTTTTTAACTGCCGATGAGTTTAAATGGCTTAGTCGGGGGATACTTCAAAAAGGAAATGAAACTATCGGAAGCGGATGGGCTATTCACGAATTTGTCAATTTTAAACCAAATCCTAAATGATTTTAAAAATAGATAATATTGTCAAATCCTTTGGAAGAAAAAAGGTTTTAAAAGGAATTTCTTTTGATCTTTCTGAAGGCCAATTGTACGGCATTGTCGGCGAAAACGGTTCCGGAAAATCCACTTTACTTAAGATTATTGTAGGGCAGTGGAAAGCAGATTCCGGAAAATTGATTATCAATGGAAGAATAGGATATTGCCCACAAAACCCCTTACTCTTTTCACAATTGACTGTTGATGAACACTTTCGTTATTTTTCAGCTGCCTACGGCATTAAGAAAATCGCCTATCAAGAACAGAGCAAATATCTTCTTCAATATTTCGATTTCGGAAAATATCACAACATAAAAGTTGAGCAATTGAGTGGTGGTTCACAGCAAAAACTCAATCTTTCATTAGCTCTATTGCATAAGCCTGATTTATTGATACTTGATGAGCCTTATAATGGTTTTGATTGGGAAACTTATATGCAATTCTGGAATTTAACTTACCAAATGATTGAAAAAGGATGTACTGTAGTAATCGTGTCGCATCTGCTAAATGAAACTAAACAATTCAATCATATTTATAATCTCAAAAATGGATATTTGCAATGAGGGCAAAACGCATATATATTAGCCTAAATATGATTATCCGAATGCTATTTCGTCGGAAAATCGTGCTTATTCTCCTTGTCGTTATTCCGGCTGTATTTCTGTCTGTTGTGGCATTAACAACATCCAATCGTGTAATTCCTTTTCAAATTGCTTCTTTGAATAACGAAGTGTTTGTTGAAGTCAGCGAAAAAGAAATTTCTCTTTTATTCTTTGCCGTTGCGGTGGTTGGATTTTTAATGTCGTTCATCAGTTTAAATCTGATACAAAAGAATAGTGAGGTTAACCGTAGATTAGTTATTTGTGGTTATCACCCGCTCAATCTCCTCTTTTCCAATCTTCTTGCTCTTCTATTGATAAACTTTCTGATTGCAATATATGTCGGCATACTGACAAATGCTTTTTTTTTCAATACAT